>JBBQFE010000554.1:0-2559 GCA_038321605.1 Mycobacteriales bacterium
CTGGTCCAGATCCGTCGCGAAGGCTTCGGGACGATCATGATCGATCCGATCGCGCTACCGGACCTCAGCTCGGTCTCCGAAGCATTGTCGGACGCCGAATGGATCCTGCATGCGGCGAACCAGGACCTGCCCTGCCTTGCCGAGGTCGGCATGCGGCCCAGCAGCCTGTTCGACAGCGAGCTGGTCGGGCGGCTCCTCGGTTCCGAGCGGGTGGCGCTGGGAACTATGGTGGAGCAACATCTCGGGGTGCTGCTGGAGAAAGGTCATTCGGCGGCAGACTGGTCCACCCGGCCGCTGCCGCACGACTGGTTGGACTACGCAGCGTTGGACGTCGAGCTGCTGATCGAGCTGCGTGCCGTACTGCTGGACGAGCTCGACCGGGCAGGCAAGCTCGCCTGGGCGGAGCAGGAGTGCCGCGCCGTGATGCTGGCACCGCCGCCGGCGCCCCGATCCGAACCCTGGCGCCGGATCTCAGGAATCCACGCGATGCGCCAGCGGAGGCAACTGGCGATGGCCCGGGCGATGTGGCAGGCGCGCGATACCCAGGCCAGCGAGCGGGACATCGCGCCGGGACGGATCCTGCCGGACTCCGCGATCGTGGCCGCCGTCAAGGCCAGTCCGAGGACGGTCCAGGAGCTCGCCGCGTTGCCGGTGTTCAACGGACCGCGGCAGCGACGGCAGGCCAGCTTCTGGTTTCGGGCGCTGGCTGCCGGACGAGCGCTGCCAGAAGATGAACTTCCCCTGCTGGCCCAGCACAACGACGACCCGGACGCCATGCCTGCGCAGTCAAGGTGGCGTGACAAGGACCCAGCCGCGGCCGTCAGACTGGCCGCGTGCAAAGAGGTCGTCGGTGCGATCGCCGAGCAGCACCAGGTAGTCGGGCAGAACCTGCTGGCCGGCGATGTGGTGAGGCGCCTCGCGTGGCGTTCGGTCAGCCCCCTGGATGAGGCGACGGTCGCTGATCGCCTCGCCGAACTCGGAGCCCGGCCCTGGCAGATCGAGCTCACCGCGAGCCGGTTGGCGGTAGCGCTGGCCGTGACTACCGGCACACCGACCGGTCAGGACAACCCGGCGGCCTCCAGCTAGAGTTAAGTTACTCACTGGTAACCGCCGGATTCACCGGCACGGGTCTCCGCCGCGCGGTCGCCCATTCCGAGTCTGTACCTCAGGGAGCTTGCTGTGGCCTCTCGCCAGCTGAAGGATGTCGTCTTCGTCGACGGAGCCCGTACCCCGTTCGGCAAGGCCGGCAAGGGCATGTACGCCGAAACCCGCGCCGACGACCTCATCGTCGCCGTCATCCGCGAGCTGGTTCGGCGCCACCCGGAACTACCGCCGGAGCGGATCGACGAGGTGGCGATCGCCGCCTCCACCCAGATCGGTGACCAGGGTCTGACCATCGGTAGGGTGGCCTCCTTGCTGGCCGGCCTGCCGAAGTCGGTGCCCGGCTACGCCATCGACCGGATGTGCGCCGGTGGCATGACCGCGGTGACGTCCATCGCGGGTTCGATCGCGTTCGGCGCCTACGACGTGGCGATAGCCGGCGGGGTGGAGCACATGGGCAGGCACCCGATGGGTGAGGCCGCCGATCCCAATCCGCGCTTTCTCTCGGACAAGATCGTCGACATGTCAGCGCTGTCGATGGGCATGACCGCTGAGAACCTGCACGATCGTTTCCCGAGCATCACCCGCGAGCGGGCCGACCGGTACGCGCTGCGCAGCCAGGAGAAGGTGGCCAAGGCCTACGCCGAAGGCAAGATCCAGCCCGATCTGGTGCCCGTGGCAACCCGCTCGGCCGCGACCGGCTGGGGGCTGGCCGTCAAGGACGAGCCGCCGAGACCAGGCACCACCCTGGAGGATCTGGCGGCCCTCAAGACGCCGTTTCGGCCACACGGCCGGATCACCGCGGGCAATGCCGCGGGGCTCAACGACGGCGCGACCGCGTGCATCCTGGCCAGCGCGGAAGCCGCTGCGGAACTGGATCTGCCGGTCCGGATGAAGCTGGTCGGCTACGGCTTCGCCGGCGTGGACCCCGAGGTCATGGGCGTCGGCCCCATCCCGTCGACCGAACGTGCCTTCCGATCGACCGGGCTGAGCATCTCCGACATCGGCCTGTTCGAACTGAACGAGGCGTTCGCGGTGCAGGTACTGGCTTTTCTGGAGCACTACGGAATCGCCGACGACGACGAGCGCGTCAACGCCTACGGCGGCGCCATCGCGCTCGGCCATCCGTTGGCATCGTCGGGCGTTCGGCTGATGACCCAGTTGGCCCGCCAGTTCGCCGAGCATCCAGAGGTCCGCTACGGGCTCACGGCGATGTGTGTCGGGTTCGGTCAGGGCGGCACCGTGATCTGGGAGAACCCCAACTTCGACGTCGCAAACGAGAGGTAAGCAGATGACCAACTCCACCCCGCTGACGCCGCCGACCTTCGACAACGAGGTAGTGACCGCCTCCCTCGTCCGATTTCTGGACGTGCCGGGGGTCACCGGCGAGATCGCGCTGATCACCCTGGACAACGGGCACGACCACACCCGTCCATCCACCTTCGGCCCTGCCGGCCT
>JBBQFE010000555.1:0-2558 GCA_038321605.1 Mycobacteriales bacterium
CATCGTGTCGGGCAACATGGAGGATCTTGCCGTGGAACAGGCCATCATCTCGGGCGTCGCGCACGACCGCAGCGAAGCCAAGGTCACCATCGTCGGTGTACCGGACAAGCCCGGCGAGGCCGCTGCGCTGTTCCGGGTGCTTGCCGAGGCGGAGATCAACCTCGACATGATCGTGCAGAACATCTCCACCGGCGGTACCGGCCGCACCGACGTCTCGTTCACCCTGCCCAAGACCGACGGCCAGGTCGCGGTGCAGGCGCTGAGCCGGGTCAAGGACCAGGTCGGGTTCGAAAACGTGCTGTACGACGACCACATCGGAAAGCTGTCACTGGTCGGTGCGGGCATGCGGTCACATCCCGGGGTGTCGGCCACCTTCTTCGCCGCCCTCGCCGAGGCGGGCGTGAACGTGGAGATGATCTCCACCTCCGAGATCCGGATCTCGGTCGTCTGCCGCGACACCGAACTCGACACCGCGGTACGTGCGGTGCACGACGCGTTCGAGCTCGGCAGCGACGGCGAGCAGGCCATCGTGCACGGCGGGACCGGCCGATGAGCGTCTTCGAACTCGGGGACAGCTACATGGGCGACGAGCCCGAACAGGGACCGGGACTGCGGGTGGGCATCGTGGGTGCCACCGGCCAGGTCGGCCAGGTGATGCGCCGGATCCTGGCAGAACGGCAGTTCCCGATCGCCGAACTGCGGTTCTTCGCCTCCGCCAGGTCAGCGGGCAGCACCTTGGCGTGGGGTGACCGGCAGATCGTGGTGGAGGACGCCGACACGGCTGACCCGTCCGGACTCGACATCGTGCTGTTCTCCGCCGGTGGGTCGACGTCCAAGCGGCTCGCGCCGGTATTCGCGGCGGCCGGCGCGATCGTGATCGACAACTCCTCGGCGTGGCGGATGGACCCCGACGTACCGCTGATCGTCTCGGAGGTGAATCCGGAGGCTGTGAAAGAGGCGCGCAAGGGCATCATCGCCAACCCGAACTGCACCACCATGGCCGCGATGCCGGTGCTGAAGCCGCTGTCCGACGAGGCGGGGCTGGTGCGGCTGGTCGTGTCGACCTACCAGGCGGTGTCCGGCTCCGGCCTGGCCGGGGTCGAGGAGCTGGCCGGGCAGGTGAAGGCGGTGGTCGATCGCGCTGCCGAGCTCACCCACGACGGTGCGGCGTTGACCTTTCCCGCCCCGGTCAAGTACGTGGGGCCGATCGCGTTCAACGTGCTGCCGCTGGCGGGTTCGATCGTGGACGACGGTTCGTTCGAGACGGACGAGGAACAGAAACTGCGTAACGAGAGCCGCAAGATCCTCTCGCTGCCAGAGCTCGGGGTGTCGGGAACCTGCGTGCGGGTCCCGGTCTTCTCCGGACACTCGTTGTCGATCAACGCGGAGTTCGCCGCGCCGATCTCTGTTGCGCGGGCGCTGGAGCTGCTGGCGGTGGCTCCCGGAGTTGCACTCGCCGAGGTGCCGACCCCGCTGCAGGCAGCCGGTCAGGACCCGTCCTACGTCGGACGCATCCGGCAGGACTCGTCGGTGCCCGGCGGTCGCGGCCTGGCACTGTTCGTCTCCAACGACAACCTGCGCAAGGGTGCGGCGTTGAACGCGGTCCAGATCGCCGAGGTCGTTGCGGCGACGCTGTGACGGCTGCCGCGGGGTATCCGGTAAACGAGGCTTTTCGGCGGCAGGTCCGCGAGCGTGCGCTCGAGGTTGCCCGCGGGCTGACCCTGAGCCGGGGCTGGCAGCAGGTCAGGTTCATCGAGGTCGCCGACTCGGTGGGCGTCTCGCGTCCGACGATGTACTCCGAGTTCGGTAGCAAGGCCGGATTGGGCACCGCGTTGGTGCTTGCCGAGACCACCGATTTTCTGACCGGGCTGGTGGACTCGATCTCGGACCGGTCAGACGATCTGGCGGGCGCGGCCAAGGCGGCCCTGCGCTACACGGTGGTGGCCGCCCACGAGAATCCGCTGCTGCACGGCATGCTCACCAATGCCGGCGACGCGGGCCTGCTACTGCTGCTGACGTCGCAGTCGGGCCCGGTGCTACCGGCCGCGATCAGCGTGCTGACCCAGTGGTTCACCGAAAACTTCCCCCAGCAGCCGGCGACCGAACTGGGTGAACTGATCGAGGCGCTCGTCCGGCTGACACTGTCGCACCTGGTCCAACCGACGCATCCGCTGACCGAGACGCTGGAGATGCTGGAGCGGGTCACCGACCTGGTGCTGCGGGCTGCGCTCAGCACCTGACCGGTCACCCGAGCGGCTCGAAGTCCACCTTCTCACGCACTCCGCAGTCCGGGCAGGGCCAGTCGTCGGGCACGAGGTGCCTCGCGGTGCCGGCAGCGAAGCCCGCCCGGGGAGCCCCGACGGACTCGTCGTAGACGAAGTCGCAGACCGGGCAGCGGTACCTAGCCACCTGACCGAACCTGGTGGTCGGCACCGAAGCGGGCCGCCAGCCCGGCACGGGCAGGTGGGTAGACGTTTGCCGCGCTGTAGTCACCGCCGTAGTGCGCCACCACCTTCGCGTCCATGATCCGCCGCCACAGCGGGGTGCAGTAGGCCAGC
>JBBQFE010000556.1:0-2551 GCA_038321605.1 Mycobacteriales bacterium
TCGACGAACTGGCTGCCGGCGGTGGTGACCCACGGCTTGCGCAGTCCGGTGGCGTGCGGGGGTGTGAAGGCCGGCGCGGGGGGAGGCGGCGGCCCTGGCGCGGTGCCGCCGCTCTGGCCACCGCCACCGGCGCATCCGGCAGCGACGAGCAGCGCCGCGGCGGCGGCTGCCAGCCCTCGCCGGCTCACAGGCCGAACGCCTGCACCAAATTCCCCGCCGCCGGTCGCCCGGCGTTGCCCAGCTCGGTCTTGATGCCGAGCAGCTTCTCGGTCGCCCGAAGCAGGCTGTAGTGGCTGAACCGGGTCGCCACGTTGATGCCGGCCTTCACGTACGGCGAGATGACCAGCAGCGGCACCCGGCACGCGTTCCTCGGCGTCCGGGTGGTGCAGGCGATGTGGAGCGGCTTGGCCGGCGTGCCCTGGTTCCAGGTGATGAAGATCACCATCGAGCCCGAGCGGTAGGCGAGCGATGAGGTGAGCACCGGGATCCAGGTGCGCAGCCATGTGTCGCCGCGGGCGATGAACGCGCCCCGCTTCTTCACGCCGCCGCAGTGCTTGTCGAAGCCGGTGTCGTGACAGCCGTCGGGGACGATCATCGTGAATGCCGGCATGGTGTTCGCGGTCAGCAGCGGGGCCAGCCGGCCGCCGGTCGGTGTGCCCAGAGGCAGGTCGAAGCGAGGACAGCCGGGGACGGTCAGGTACGACGGCGGGTTGGAGAGGCGCGAGTATGCGCTCGTGGCGAGCTTGCGGCACGGCGTCGGCATCCCGCCGATGAATGCCCGCCACGACGGCACCTGTGTGAGCAGGCTTGCGCCGGGGACGATGCATGGTGAGCAGGCGTTGTGGACGAGGCCGTGGGAATCCCCGGCAAGGACGCCGACGTCGTTTGCGATCGCGGGGTGGGTGATCGTGCTGTAGGCGGTCGCAAGGCCGCACTGGCCTGCCAGCTGGTTGATGTACGGCGCCTCCCGTACCTTGCCGATGATGTGCTTGTAGGACTGGCCGCCCATCCAGATCCAGACGACGTGGCGAACGGCCGCCGGCCCGGTCAGGCTGCCGCAGGTCGCGTCCAGATGCGGGCCCGGCGCCGTGGGCGTCGTGGTGGTCGTGGGAGGTGCGTGCGTGCCGACGTGACTCGTCGGGCCGTTGCGGCTCGCCAAGAATCCGATCAATAGCGCGGCGGCCACCGCGACCGGCAACACCCATCTCCACATGCAACCAGTGTACGTGTGTCGTGTGAGTTGGGAATTTTGTTGGAGAGGTTTGTAAAGGGGGTCGACAGCACAGGGGTTCGTCGCTACGGTGAGCCCCGATATGGATGCCTCTGACGATGTGGTGTTCGCCCAGGCGCGCTTCAACATCTTCCGGCCGAACAGGTGGGTGACGGTCGCGGCGGGATCGTCCGACGATGTCGCTCGCAGTGCTGCCGCCGGGCTCTACGGCGAGGTCGTCTCGCTGATGGGCGACACGCCCCACTCGGTGCGGGTGCACACACCGGAGGATGCGCGCGAGCGCTCGCAGGCGATGGCCGACATCGCGGTCACCGCCGCGTGGGGCAGGGTTCCCTCCGCCGGCTGATCCCAGGGCCCGCATGACGGGATCACCGTAGGCGGTGAGCACGAGTCGCAGACCGGTCCCGGGTAAGCGCGGGACGCTCGAGCTCGGCGAGGCCGGCTACCGCGTCGAGGTCACGGTGGCCGGGCGCCCGTCTGGGAACAGCAGGAGCAGCAGTGTCATGAGCAGGATGAACATCCCGTCGAGCGCCTGCGACGAGAGCCAGAACGCGACCTTCCCTCCCAGCAGCGGGTCGGGCGCGACCACGAGCGCATAGACCGCGTAGTTCTGGAGCAGGTTGTGTGGGACCGACAGAAACATCGCCAGGGTGATGAACAGCCAGCCGAACGCGTTCCCGCGCTGCCTCGACACGATCAGCGCGCCGAGCGACGCAAAGCCGATCGTCACGGCCGTGAACGTCGCGGTGGCGGTGAGCGACTGCACCGACCGGTCGAGGATGCCGAGCGCGACCGCGGTGGCGTCGATCGCGACCGTCAGCCCGACGATCGTCCACGCCAGCGGGTGGTGCTGACTATTGGACGATGCGTGCGGTGCCGCCGGTGATGTCTGCTGCGATTTGCTGGAAGATGCCGGTCAGCGACGTGGGATTGGGGAGGTCGTAGAAGTAGGTGCCGTTCCCCGTGCTGGCGATGTTCTGGAGGGCCTGCTGGGCGGCGATGGCCGGCGACTCGAGGGTTCCGTCATAGGTGGTGACGATCTTGCCGCCCACGTTCGCGCCCACTGCTGCGTAGCAGTCGTCTCCGTTGGCGGTGTAGGCGATCGAGTACACGAGTACCTTGGCGGCCTTGGCGATCCCGGCGCTGGTGACGCCCTGGCCGCAAGGGTTCGTTCGATACGGCGAGGTGGCCGGCAGCGAGATGGGGGCATCGTTGGCCGC
Source organism: Mycobacteriales bacterium (assembly GCA_038321605.1). Lineage (GTDB taxonomy): Bacteria > Actinomycetota > Actinomycetes > Mycobacteriales > Jatrophihabitantaceae > Jatrophihabitans_A. Next base: position 2,452 of record JBBQFE010000556.1, read on the forward strand.
GCCGTCGGAGAGAAACACGATCACCTTCTGCGTCTTGGGGCGGCCGTCCTTTTGCAGTTCGGCGTATGCGGCGTCGATTGCCTCGGCGTAGGCCGTGCCC
>JBBQFE010000557.1:0-2547 GCA_038321605.1 Mycobacteriales bacterium
CGCCCAGCCGATCCTGCGAGAACTGCTGCGCCTCTACCCGGCGTTGATGAGTGCCGGGACAAGCCCGAAGGTGCGCAGCAGGTACCAGCGCTCGGCGGACCTGGGCCACGGATGGTTCATGCGCTGCCAGCGGAGGGTCGAAGCCCTACTCCTCCTCGACGAGGCTGGGTACGCGGTCGAGGCCGCACCGATCCGTCGATCGATCATCGAGCAAACCTCGCCCTGCGATGGTTCGCCTGCCTAGGAGACACGTGCTCGACACCGTGATCGGGCAGCCACCGGGAAACCCAGCGCCCACGCCGCCAATGCGACGGTGGTCTGCAAACCGCCCGCCACCGGCCCCGCGATCAAGTAATGCCTCGCCGAGCGGCCCTGCCGCAACTCACGATCCCGATTCACACCATCCACACTGACAGTCCACCCTCGCCACGCAACGACCACCAGAAGCTCCGCGACATGAACAGCGTCGAACCGATGATTTGCCGTGGCCCGTCCGGGACAAGCTGGCCTGGGTACGCGCGCACTACGAGCCTTTCCTGTCCGCGGACGTTCTGGAGTCGGCCTATCAGAAATTCGCCCCCGGCCCACTGGTCGGTACCCCGGAGCAGATCGTCGAAAGGCTGACCGAGGCGCGCGGCCTCGGCATGAGCTACGCCATCACCTACTTCCTCGACGCCGCCTACGACCGCTCCAGCATCGAGCTGTTCACCGATCAGGTCATCCGGCGCTCGCAGACTGAGCCCACGCCTCCGTCTAACGGGGCAACCACACCGACGGTTCGCAGTCAGAGGTCACCCGGACTCGGGGCCTATTCCGGTCGTATAGGCGACCGCGGCGCTGCGGCTTCGGCTGGCGCATGGACTGAACTTCCTGCTGTGGATGGTTTACGCGCGTCATCAGATGTTGCCGACAAGCTAGATGCCGACGGTTTCACCTCTGACCGCGGGTGGGTTCGGCGGACGTAGGTGCGGGCCGCTCAACTCCAACCACGGAGTGGCGGTCTGAACCCGTACGCCGATGACTGTTCGCCGACACCACCCCGATGAGCGCGATGACGCCGCCGCCGAGCTCGAGTCCGCCTGGGACCTGACCGAGCCAGAGGTAGGAGATCCCGATCGCAACCGCGGGCACCAGGTAGAGGGCGGTGGTCGATTGGCCGACCGGCATGCGCGCGCTGGCGTAGGCCCAGAGGGCGAATCCCAGTGCGGACGGCGCGATACCGAGATAGAGGGTGGAGGCGATCGCGCCGGCACCGGCGTGTGGAATCGCACGGACCAGTTGGGCGGACCACGGCAGGATGAGCACGGTGCCGGCCCACGTCGCGTAGGCCGCCAGCTCGAAGCCGGTGTAGCGGGCCAGCAACGGCTTCTGCGCCGTGTGGAAGACCGCCTGGGCCACCGCGGCCGCGAGCACGATGATCGCCGACGCGCCGAAGGTGAGGCCGTGGCTGGCGGCGATCACCGAGCTGCCCGCGAAGGCGATCGCACTGCCGATCCACCGTCGCGCGGTCGAGCCCTCTGCCAGGAACGCGGCGGCTAGTAACGCGCTGTAGATCGGCGCGGTTGCGATCAGCAGGCTGGCCGTTCCGGCTGACACTGTCCGCTCGCCGGCGTTGAGCAACAGTTGGTAGATCGTCATCCCGCTGAGTCCGCAGACCGCGATCAGCGGCAGGTCACGCCGGCGGGGCATCCGCACCCCCATGAACGGTGAGACGCAGGCGAGAGCGAGCGCGGCCACCACCAGTCGCGCGACCGACAGCCCGGCCGCGCCCAGGTCGGTGACGGCGACGCTGATCGCGGGAAAGGCGCTCGCCCACAGCACGACGGTGGCGCCGGCCGCGATCACCGCCCGATCCAGACGGGCCGCAACCACCTCAGCCCCCGTTCACCGGGGTAGTGCCGAGCTCGTTCACCTGACTGAGCAGAGGTGCTGCGCGATCGTGGATGGGGTCGATGTCCTGCCGGAACATGCCGTGCGGATCGACCCGTCGGCGCACGGCGTCGACCGAGACCCCGGTCGCGTCGTCGAACGTCCGTTGCGGGGCAGAGTGGTTCTCGACGACCGAGGGAATCGTGAACCCGGTGTCCCACGGCGCGAGGGCGGTGGCGACGCGGGCGAGGTTCTCTCCCACCGATTCCGGGGTTTGGGGCGGGATCACGATGCCGATCGCGATGTGGGCGTAGTGGGCCGTCGTCCGATCGAGAGCACCACCGGCTCGTGGCGGGGTGGCGAACGCGCCGCCGAGTTGGCGCAGTTCGGCGATCATCAGCGGGGGTCCGGAGCCCGGGCCGGCCGAGTGCAGGAACTTTTCGACGCCGGCGCTGCCGAGGTCGCGCAGCAGGATGTGGTTTCCGGCGTAGGGCAGCGGGTCCGGCGGGTCCATGTGGGTCTGCAGCAGGTCGGTGGGCGGGCCGGTGTGCCAGGTGTCCATGATCGGTGCGGCTTTCGCACGTAGGGGCGCCAGGAGGTCGTCGGCGAACGACTCCGCCCTGGCCAGATCGGCGGGTCTCTCGGCGGTGACAGCGCCGTCGAGGACCAGGATCTGTC
>JBBQFE010000558.1:0-2547 GCA_038321605.1 Mycobacteriales bacterium
GGGCGCCCTGGTCGACGACGATGTCTTTCTGGCGCTGCAGGCCGGCTCCGTCACAGGGCACCTGTGGATGAGTGCGCTGGCTGCGGATCCGGGCCCACGGTTCCGGGTGCTCGGCGATCGGGCGGCCTTCTCCAAGAGCGGGATGGATCCGCAGGAGGACGCGCTCCTGGCAGGGGACCGTCCAGGCGCCGCGGACTGGGGGACGGAGCCCGCGGCCACCCATGGTCGGATCGGTAACCCGGAGGGCTGGCGGCCGGTGGTGTCCGCGCGCGGGGATTACACCGACTATTACCGGTCGTTCGCCGAGGCGATGTCCGGAGTGGCGCCGGTGCCGGTGGACCCTGCGGACTCGCTGCTCGGTCTGCGGGTGCTGCATGCCGCGAAGCGTTCAGCTGCCCTGGGCACCGTTGAATCCCTGGCCTGATCGAACCGCTGAGGTAACTGGCCAGATCAGGCGAAGACTGCCAACCAGATGGCGATGTAGTGGCAGATCGCAGCGATCAGCGTGCACAGATGGAACACCTCGTGAAAACCGAAGGTGCCCGGGTACGGGTTGGGCTTCTTGAACCCATAGGCCAGCGCGCCGAGCGTGTAGACGACGCCGCCGACGGCCACCAGGGTCAGGGTGGCCACGCCGTAGTTGTGCAGCATCTGGGGCAGCACGAAGACGGCGACCCAGCCCAGCGCGATGTAGAGCGGTACCGACAGCCAGCGGGGGGCGTCCGGCCAGGTGCTCTGCAGGAGGACGCCGAACACGGCACCTGTCCAGACCACCACCAGCACCAGCACGGACGAGGCGCGGGGCAGGGTCAACGCGGCGAACGGCGTGTAGGTGCCGGCGATGAAGACGAAGATCATCGAATGATCCAGCCGTTTCATCAACCCATGGCCACGCGGCGACCAACCCCGGCGGTGATAGAGCGCTGAGGTGGAGAAGAGGGCGGTCACGGTGGCCGCGTAGACGGCGGTCGACCAACTGGCATTTCCACCCTTGACGGCAGCGGCGACGGTGACCAGCACCGAGCCGGTGATCAGCGAGATGAGGGCGGCGTAGGCGTGCAGCCAGCCACGCATCCTGGGCTTGAGGGCGTCCACGATCAGCTCCGTGGCGCTCATGCCCGAACTCGCGGCAGGACTCGTCATGCCCCCTAACCTACGGCACCGTAGGTTAGCGGCAAAGGTCCTGCCAGTGAATTGCCAGTGCGACTCGGCGCCACCAGGTCGTCTCGGTGCGGGACGGATCGGTGCTACTGGTCTAACCTTGCCTCTCGTGGGCTTGCGCGGTGCGCTGTATTCCGTTTACGAGCGGCGGTTGAGTCAGAAGCTCGCCGGCCGACCGGTTCCTCGTCATGTCGCGGTCATGCTCGACGGTAACCGCCGCTGGGCCAAGGCGGCCGGTCTCGACGACGTCAACGACGGCCACCTGGCCGGCGCGATCCACATCGACAACCTGCTCGACTGGTGTTCTGACGCAGGCGTCGAACACGTGACCCTGTGGTTGCTGTCGACCGACAACCTGCACCGTGATCCGGCCGAACTGCTACCGCTACTGCGGATCATCGAGAGTGTCGCCGAGGGTCTCGTCGCCGCTGATCAGCCGTGGCAGGTCACCGTGGTCGGCGCGCTGGACACGCTGCCCGCCAGCACTGCTCAGGCACTGAAGACCGCCGCCGAGCGATCCAGCGGAAAGACCGGGATGATGGTCAACCTCGCAGTGGGCTACGGCGGGCGCCGTGAGATCGCCGATGCCGTCCGGTCCCTGCTGCACGAGCACGCGCAGGCCGGAACCTCGATCGAGGAGCTGGCCGAGATCATCGATGTCGAGCACATCGCCGATCACCTGTACACCGCCGGCCAGCCTGACCCGGACCTGGTGATCCGGACGTCGGGGGAGCAGCGGCTCTCGGGCTTTCTGCTGTGGCAGTCCGCGCATTCGGAGTTCTACTTCTGCGATGCCCTCTGGCCCGATTTTCGCAAGGTCGACTTTCTTCGAGCCCTGCGTGACTTCTCCGAGCGCAAGCGCCGCTTCGGCAGCTGAGAGACCAGAGTTCATCTGGACGAAACGCGATGTTTCGGCGTGGCGTGGCTCACCACGCGGCGACGGACGTACGGTTCCTAGCAGGTGGATCGGGGAACCCCGGCACACCCGGGAGGTCCCTGACGGTGGTGAAAACCAGCTGTGCAAGCCAGAGGGGGAACGGTATCGCCCCCTCTGAACGGGAGCGACCGCAACCCTCAACAGTGGTCGCGGTGATACCCCGCGCACCCGCGGTACAGGCTTGGTCCTGTGCCGTTCGTCAGCGCCCAGGAGCGTCTTGTGACCCCAGCTCGCGCAGCATCGCCCCGTACCTCCGCCAGCTCGGCAGACAGCCCGGTTGATCTCACCGGACCCGATGCCCTGCACGACCCGGTTGACTCCAAGACGTTCGTTCTCGACACCTCGGTGCTGCTGTCCGATCCCGGTGCCATGTCCAGGTTCGGTCCGCACCAGGTGGTACTGCCGCTGATCGTGATCAGTGAGCTCGAAGGTAAACGTCACCATCCGGA
>JBBQFE010000559.1:0-2544 GCA_038321605.1 Mycobacteriales bacterium
CGTGGAGAAGGACTACCGCTTCTCCGGGCCGAACGGGCCGGCAAGTTTGCTCGACCTGTTCGAGGGCCGCCGCCAGCTAATCGTCTACCGCGCCTTCTACGGGCCGGATATCACCACCTACGCCGAGGGCGGCGCCTACCCGGAGCGGGCCTGCGTCGGCTGCTCCGTGGTCGCCGACCAGGTAGCCCATCCGGCGCACCTGAATGCTCGCGACACCTCCCTGGCATTCGTGTCGCGTGCCCCTCAAGCGGACATCCAGGGCCTCAAGTCGCGCCTGGGTTGGAGTTGATCCCCTGGTACACGCTGACGGACGACTTCGACGCCGACTTCGATGTGGACCAGTGGCACGGCACCAATGCCTTCATCCGCGACGGCGACAGCGTGTATCGAACCTATTTCGTCAACACTCGCGGCGATGAGGCGATGGGGAGCACCTGGAACTATCTCGACATCACCGCACTCGGTCGTCAAGAGGAGTGGGAGGACTCGCCGGAGGGCTACCCCCAGACCCCGCCGTACCAATGGTGGAACTACCACGACGCCTATGAGCTGTCCCGGGAGTCCTGATGGCGGCTGTGGCCCAGGGCGAGTCGGCACCCGAGCGGGCCAGAGCGATGATCTCGGTCGCCCACCCCGACTTGGGAGATGACCTGGAGCGCGACGCCAGGGCCCAAGGCCTGCTCCCCAAGGTCGTCCTCTAGTTCCTCCGCGGCTGGATCTGAGTTGGACGGATCCAGCCGCGGAGCCAATCGCTAGCTGCAGCCGCTGGTCGAGCCGCAGCCCTCGCAGACGTAGCACGAGCCGGCTGCGCGCATCTTCACCCCGCAGGTCAGGCACATCGGCGCATCCGATGCCTTGCCGGTCAGCTTCTCCATCAGCTCGGCCGAGGAGTGCACCGAGCTGGAGACCGCCTTGGCCGAGGCGGCACCGGCACCCGAGGTGATCTCGGCCGCTGTGACCTCGCCGGCCGCGCCATGGTCGTGACCCTCGTGAGCAGCATGGTCGTCAGCCTTGGCGGTGAAGTCCCGCTCGTCCGACGCGTCAGCCTTCTTGCCGCTGACCACTGCGGTCGAGGCGTACCCGGCGAGCTCCGCCTCGTCGTGCTCGGCCGCCGAGGCCGACGGGGTGTGGGAGCCGGTCTGCTGCTGCCGGGCCCGCTCCTGCGCGGTGTGGATGCCGAGGTAGGACCGGGTCTCGAAGTCCAGGTGGTCCAGCGCGAGGCGACGGAACACGTAGTCCATCAGCGACTGGGCCATCCGCACGTCCGGGTCGTCGGTCATGCCGGCCGGCTCGAAGCGCATGTTGGTGAACGTCTCGACGAAGGTCTCCAGCGGCACGGCGTACTGCAGGGCGACCGAGATCGCGACCGAGAAGGCATCCATCACGCCGGCCAGCGTCGAACCCTGCTTGCCGAACTTCAGGAAGATCTCGCCCAGCCCGTCGTCCGGGTAGGAGCCCGCGGTCAGGTAGCCCTCGGCCCCACCCACCGCGAACGACGTGGTCTGGCTCGGCCGGCGCTTGGGCAGGCGCTTGCGGGTCGGCCGGTGTTCGCTGCGGGCCGCCTCGACGGCAGCGTCAACTGCCGCAACGGTTGCCGCGCTCTGCTGCGGCTTGGACTTGGCATCCGACAGCGGCTGGCCGACCTTGCAGTTGTCGCGGTAGACCGCGAGCGCCTTCAGGCCGAGCTTCCAGCCCTGCAGGTAGACGTCCTCGATCTCCTCGACCGTGGCGTCCTCGGGCAGGTTGACCGTCTTGGAGATCGCACCGGACAGGAACGGCTGGGCCGCCGCCATCATCCGCACGTGACCCATCGGCGCGATCGAGCGAGCGCCCATCGCGGTGTCGAAGACGTCGTAGTGCTCGAGCCGCAGACCCGGCGCGTCGATGACGTGACCGTGCTCGGCGATGTACTCGACGATGGCCTCGACGGTCTCCTCGGTGTAGCCGAGCTTGCGCAGCGCCCGCGGGATCGTCAGGTTCACGATCTGCATCGAGCCACCACCGACCAGCTTCTTGAACTTCACCAGCGAGAAGTCCGGCTCGATGCCCGTGGTGTCGCAGTCCATCATGAAGCCGATGGTCCCGGTCGGGGCGAGCACCGAGGCCTGCGCGTTGCGGAAACCGTTGCGCTGCCCCGTCTTCACGACCGCGTCCCAGGCCTTGGTGGCCAGCCGCTGCACATCCCTGTCCAGCGTGGTCACGGTGCGCATCGTGTCGTTGGCCGCGGCGTGCTTGCGCATGACCCGCTGGTGCGCGTCGGCGTTGCGGGCATAGCCGTCGTACGGACCGACGATCCCGGCCAGCTCGGCTGACCGCTGGTACGCCGTGCCGGTCATCAGCGAAGTGATCGCACCGGCGAGCGCGCGGCCGCCGTCCGAGTCGTAGCCGAGACCCGACGCCATCAGCAGTGCGCCGAGGTTGGCGTAGCCGATGCCCAGCTGGCGGTAGGCCCGGGTGGTGTCACCGATCGCCTGGGTCGGGAAGTCCGCGAAGCAGATCGAGATGTCCATCGCGGTGATGACCAGCTCGACGACCTTGGCGAAC
>JBBQFE010000560.1:0-2542 GCA_038321605.1 Mycobacteriales bacterium
GAAACGAGACCTCACCACCGGCCAGGCCAAGGCGATGCTGACCAGCGTCCGGCCTCGTGACATCGCCGGGAAGACGCGCCGGCGGATCGCCGCCGAGGAGCTGACCGAGCTGATCGCGGTCGAGGCGAAGATCAAGAAAGCCACCGCCGAGCTCAAGGCGATCGTGCTCGCCCGCGGCTCACACCTGATGGACATCCACGGCGTCGGACCCGTCGTGGCCGCGCGCGTCCTGGCCGACGTCGGCGACGTGACCCGATTCGCGGACCGCAACCGCTTCGCCTCCTGGACCGGCACCGCACCCCTCGACGCGTCCTCCGGTGAGCAGGACCGCCACCGACTCTCCCGGGCCGGGAACCGCCGGATGAACCACATGATCCACATCGCCGCGATCAGCCAGATCCGCCTCGACACCGACGCCCGCGCCCACTACCAACGCAAACGAGCCGAGGGCAAGAAACCCCTGGAGGCGATCAGGTGCCTCAAACGCAGGATCTCCGACGCCCTCTACCGGCAACTCATCGACGACACCCGGCAGGCGGCCGGCACGGGTCCGGGAGGGCACTGCGGGGCGACTCAAGAATCCAGCGCGGTCGACCTTCCCCCGCACATCGACACTTCGGATCAGCCACTTCCCGGACCCGCACACACGACGCTACGCCCGGCGCAGCCGGCCCGGAAGAGCTCGACGGCGGCAGCCTCAAAGCGACTGCTTGACAACAGAAGGGAGCCTACTAGACGCATCGGATACGGCACGTCGTGTCGTTGCCTCTTTACTCGCGAGCCGTCACCGACGGAGGTCCGAGGCCACGCTGAGCCGCACTCACTGCCGCGAGTGCGCAGCTCTCCTCGACAGCAGTGCAGCCACGGTTCCCCGGACGGGTCCGTTGCTCTCGGAGCCGCATCGGGCAGCGACGGCGGGTGATGATGCGGGGGGATAGGCATCGGCGCAACCTCGCGTCGAACTGCTCTCCGTATCAACGGGCGGTGCAGGATGGGGGCGTGCGCGCTCTTGTGAAGACATTCGACGGACCCGGACTCGAGCTCGTCGACGTTCCAGAGCCGGTCTGTGGTGACCGTGACGTGAAGATCCGGGTGCTGAGAGCGGGCCTGTGCGGCACCGACCTGCACCTGCTGTCCTGGGACGACTGGGCGGCGTCGAACGTGACGGCGCCCATGACGATCGGCCACGAGTTCTTCGGCGAGGTCGTCGAGGTTGGCGCCGACGTCGACCACGTGGAGGTGGGCGACCGGGTCTCGGGTGAGGGGCACATCGTCTGCGGTGCCTGTCGCAACTGTCGCGCAGGGCGGCGCCAGCTGTGCATCCACACCATCGGGGTCGGGGTGAACCGCGACGGCGCGTTCGCCGACCATGTCGTCATTCCGGCGACCAACGCCTGGGTCCAGCCGGCCGACCTCGATCCGGACCTGGGTGCGCTGTTCGACCCGCTGGGCAACGCCACCCACACCGCCCTGCAGTGGCCGGTGGTGGGGGAGGACGTCGCCATCACTGGAGCGGGCCCGATCGGCATCATGGCGACCGCGATCGTGCGCCACGCGGGTGCCCGTCGCATCGCGGTGACCGACCTCAGGCCTGAGCGGCTGGAGCTAGCCTCCCGTGCCGGAGCCGACCTCACCGTCGACGTCTCCCAGGGCCAGGACCTGGCCTGGGCGCAGGAGCGGCTCGGGATGCGGGAGGGCTTCGACATCGGCCTGGAGATGTCCGGTGCACCGGCTGCGGTGCGCGGCATGCTCGAGAACCTCAACCACGGCGCCCGGGTTGCGATGCTGGGTCTGCCGCAGTCGGCCTACGAGATCGACTGGGGACGGGTGATCACGCACATGATCACGTTGCGGGGGATCTACGGTCGCGAGATGTTCGAGACGTGGTACCTGATGGGCTCGATGTTGGCGACGAGCCCGGCCCTTAGGGACACCGTACAGTCGGTGATCACGTGGCGCGGTCCGGCGGAGGACTGGGAGGAAGCCTTCGAGCACACCCGTTCCGGCGTGGGCGGCAAGGCCGTCCTGGATTGGAGCTGAGATGTACGGCGACGTCAAGCAGCAGCTGGCCGACACCCTTGCGGAGATCGAGGGCGCTGGGCTCTACAAGCGCGAGCGCGAGATCACCACGCCGCAGGCCGCGCATATCTCCACGACCGCCGGTGACGCGCTGAACTTCTGCGCCAACAACTACCTCGGGTTCTCCGACCACCCCGACGTCGTCGCGGCTAGTAAGGCCGCGCTGGACACCTGGGGCTTCGGGATGAGCTCGGTTCGGTTCATCTGCGGCACCCAGACCCAGCACACCGAGCTGGAGCGGCGATTGTCGGAGTTCCTGCAGATGGAGGCGACGATCCTCTACAGCTCGTGCTTCGATGCCAACGGAGGCGTCTTCGAGGTGCTCTGCGGCGAAGAGGACGCGATCGTTTCCGACGAGCTCAACCACGCCTCGATCATCGACGGCGTCCGGCTGAGCAAGGCCGCCCGTTACCGCTACAAGAACGCCGACATGGCCGACCTGCGCGCCCAACTGGTGGCCGCG
>JBBQFE010000561.1:0-2541 GCA_038321605.1 Mycobacteriales bacterium
TTCACGGCAGCGCCCTCCGCACGGAGCCAACTGCTCGGCTGAACTCCGGAACACTGCAGTTGCCCATGTCGGCACCTTCGACGGAAACGCCTGAATGATAAGGCGGATCGTAGCCCCCGCGCAGCTTTGCTGTCATCAGCCGGAGATGCCGTGATAGCGAGGAATCAGCCCGTTGCGTACGACCACGGACGGAGAGCACAATCCGAGACGTTCCCGCCGGTGGCGCTGGGCGCACAAGCGTCGGACGCCGGGTGCGGGCCGCAGCGGTCAGCGAGGTGCGCATGCCCCTATTGCGAGTACTGCCACCTCCACGCAAGCGCGGAAGTACCAGCCAGTTGCTGTCGGCGATCTCCGGTGCCCTGCTGATCCTCGGTCTGGTCGTGATCATCCTGTACGCGAGCGCGACGCCTGGGCGGCCGATTCGCTATATAGGCGTGGGCATTCTGACCGCTATCGCCGCACTTGTCACCGGCTGTCTGCTCGGCTTCCTGTTCGGCATTCCCCGGGTGGTCTCGTCCGGTGAGCTCAGACTCAACAAGGACGCACCGACCGAGGTGGTGCAGACCCAGACCAGCGACACGACCGTCACGACGGCCACGATCCCTCCGAGCAGTGCACTGGCCACTGCAGTGAGCGCCGCAAGCGAGCAACCACCACCCGGGATCGGCAACGGAGACACGCACGGCGACGGCGATGCGCACGGCGGCGGTGACAGCGGCCCGACCGGAGCACGAAAGCCGCCGAGCCCGTTCGAGCCGAGCACGAACCTGTCGGAGGTGAGCGACTGGCTGACGAAACTGCTGCTCGGCGCCGGCCTGGTCGAGCTCACGCATCTCGGTAAGCCACTCGGCCGTCTGATCAACGCGGTGGCACTGGGGATGGGTCAGACCACCGCGGGCTCGAGGCCCGACAGCACCGCGCAGGTCATGGGCGGTTCGCTGCTCATCACGTACTTCGTGCTCGGGTTCCTCGACGGTTACGTGGTCACGACCCTCTGGTACGGCAGCAAGGTGCGCCACATCTGACCGGGCATGAGTCACAGGTCGGCGCCAATCCGCACTGCGGTCGACCCCGCAGTGCGGCCCGACTCCGCAGTCCGGCCCGACTCCGCACCTCCACGGGCTATGACCCCAGTCGACCTCAGGGTCAGCGGTGGCGCCAGCTGGGAGCGCGATCCAGCCGATTGTGGGCCCGTGGTGCCGCAGACACCGGCGGGCTGCTTTCGAACAGACGACGCAGCACGGCGGTCGTATCCGGCGCCGGTGCCGGCTTCGCAAAGAAATAGCCCTGGAACGCATCGCAGCCGAGTTCGGCGAGCGCCTGACACTGGCCGGCGGTCTCGACCCCTTCGGCAACCGAGATCAGCCCGATCGTCCGCGTGACGTCGGTGATGCTCCGCACCAGCGCGCTGCCCTCGCGACTTTCGCACACCTGATCGACGAAGGACTTGTCCACCTTGACCATGTCCACCGGCAGCCGGCGCAACCGGCTGAGCGAGGAGTACCCGGTGCCGTAGTCATCCAGAGCGAGCCGGACGCCCATCTGCTTCAGGTCCCGCAGGCGCGCCAGCCCGGTCTCGAAGTCGGACATGAGACTGGACTCGGTGATCTCCAGCACCAACGCCGAGGGCGGCAGCCCCGACTCGCGAAGGGCCCTGCCGACGCCGGGGATCAGGGTTGGATCGGCCAGCTGACGAGGCTTGAGGTTCACGCTGACGTAGAAGGACTCAGCGGTCAGGCCGCGGGTGCACCGCCAGAACTGAGCCTGACGGCAGGCCTGCCCCAGCACCCACATGCCGAGTTCGGTGATCAGGCCGGCGGTCTCGGCGGTATCGATGAACTCACCCGGTAGCACCAGACCGCGCACCGGGTGATGCCAGCGCACCAGGGCTTCTACGCCCGTTGGCCGACCACTGGAAGCCGAGACGATGGGCTGGTAGAAGACCTCGAACTGCTGTTCGGCCAGACCTCGCCGCAGATCGGCGACCAGCGCGAGATGCGCCAGGGCCGCACCCAGCATGCCCGGATTGGCATTCACGTAACATCGTTTGCCGCGCATCTTCGCCTCGTACATGGCCAGATCCGCATCGAGCAGGACGTTGCCCGCGCTGTCCGTCCCGACCTTGCCGACCCCTATTCCGATGCTGATGCCGACCAGCGGCTGGGCACCACTCACCTGGAAGGGAAGGTCGAACGCCGCGACCAGCTGCCCGGCCAGCAGCTCGGCCCGCTCCGACGCCTGATCGCCCTCGATCAGCGCCGCGAACTCGTCGCCGCTGAAACGGGCCACGAACGTCGGTGCATCGATGGTCGCCTCGATGCGTCGGGCGGCCGCGATCAGTAGCTGGTCGCCGCCGCGGTGGCCGAGCGCGTCGTTGACGTCCTTGAAGTCATCGAGATTCATGAAGAGCACGGCCATCGAGGTTTCGGACGTTCTTGCGTGGTCCATGGCGTGATCGAGCCGGTCCAGGAACCGCGCCCGGTTGGCCAGTCCGGTGAGGCCGTCATGAAAGGTCTCGTCCGTCAGTGCGATGGCCGAACT
>JBBQFE010000562.1:0-2538 GCA_038321605.1 Mycobacteriales bacterium
CTCGGCGGTCTCGCCGCCGACGAGAGCGCAGCCGGCCTGCACGCAGCCCTCGGCGATCCCGGCGACGATGGCCGCGATCTTCTCCGGCACGACCTTGCCGGTGGCGATGTAATCGGTCATGAACAACGGTTCCGCGCCGACCACCACCAGGTCGTCTATCACCATGGCCACCAGATCGATGCCGATGGTGTCGTGCTTGTCGAGCTGTTGGGCGATCACCAGTTTGGTGCCGACCCCGTCGGTGGAGGTGGCCAACACCGGACGTGGGTACCGGCTGAGGTCCAGGCTGAACAGGCCCGCGAACCCGCCGAGTCCGCCCAGCACGCCGGGGCGGTACGTGCGCGCCACCGAGCTCTTCATCAGCTCGACGGCGTGGTCACCGGCCTTGATGTCGACGCCGGCGGCCTCGTACGAGACGGGTTCCGATCCGGTCCGGGTATCGGCTCCAGTGCTCATGGACGCTGCAGCGCGTCTGCGCCCGGATAGCCCTCAGCCACCTCGGGAGCACGGGCGCCGGTGGGGTTGCCCACCGCGCGACCGATCCCTTCCAGCACGTGCTTGCCGACCACATCGGGGAGCTTGATGGGATATTCGCCGTCGAAACAGGCCCTGCACAGTCGGGTCTTGGGCTGCTCGCTGGCCGCGATCACACCGTCCAGGGAGATGTAACCGAGGCTGTCGGCGCCGATCGAGGCCCGGATGCCCTCGTTGTCCAGACCGTTGGCCAGCAGCTCGGCCTTGGATGCGAAGTCGATGCCGTAGAAGCACGGCCACTTCACCGGCGGTGATGCGATCCGCACGTGCACCTCAAGCGCGCCCGCCTCCCGCAGCATCCTGATAACCGCGCGCTGGGTGTTGCCACGCACGATCGAGTCGTCCACCACGATCAGCCGCTTTCCGCGGATCACGTCACGCAGCGGGTTCAGCTTCAGCCGGATGCCCAGCTGGCGAATGGTCTGCGATGGCTGGATGAACGTCCGTCCCACGTACGCGTTCTTGACCAGGCCCATGCCGTACGGGATGCCGGATTCCTCGGCATATCCGATCGCGGCCGGCGTTCCCGACTCCGGGGTCGGCATCACCAGGTCCGCCTCCACCGGGAACTCCCGGGCCAACCGGCGGCCGATCTCGACCCGGGTGGAGTGCACCGAGCGGCCCGAGATGGTGGTGTCCGGGCGGGCCAGGTAGACGTACTCGAACAGGCAACCCTTGGGGTCGGGGTTGGCGAAGCGCTGCGAGCGCAGGCCGTCCTCGTCGATCGCGATCAACTCACCGGGCTCGATCTCGCGGACGAATGCAGCTCCGACGATGTCCAGCGCAGCCGACTCGGAGGTGACCACCCAGCCGCGCTCGAGCCGTCCGAGCGACAGCGGCCGCACTCCCTGCGGATCGCGGGCGGCGTAGAGGGTGTGCTCGTCCATGAACACGATGGAGAACGCGCCCTTGAGGGTCGGCAGCACCTCCATGGCGGCCTGCTCGATGGACACGTCCGGACGGTCGGCGAGCAGCTGGGTCATCAGGTCCGAGTCAGATGTGGCGTCCATCACCGAACCGCTGCGGACCCCGGCGCCGGGGTGCGGCAGGCTCGGCACCAGGTCTGCGGTATTAACCAGATTCCCGTTGTGACCCAGGGCGATTCCGGTACCGGTGCGGGTGGTTCGGAACACCGGTTGAGCGTTCTCCCAGGTGGTCGAGCCGGTCGTGGAGTAGCGGGTGTGGCCGAGGGCGATGTGACCCTTCAGCGTCGCCAGGGTGGACTCGTCGAAGACCTGGGACACCAGGCCGAGGTCCTTGTAGACCAGGATCGAGGACCCGTCACTGACAGCGATCCCGGCAGCCTCCTGGCCACGGTGCTGCAGCGCGTACATGCCGAAGTAGGCCAGTTTGGCCACCTCTTCGCCGGGTGCCCAGACGCCGAAGACCCCGCAGGCATCCTGCGGGCCTTGGTCCTGGGGGTCGAGATCGTGGGTGAGCCTGCCGTCTCCGCGCGTCACGCCCTTGAGTCTACGGGGTGAGAGCCCATGCCGCTGCCGCCACGGGGGGCCGAGTCCGCACCAGATCTGCTCAGCTCAGCAGCGGCAACTGTCCGCTGAGATCTGCCCGGTTGCCGCTCGCCGCGACGCGCCCGGCAGCGACCTCGTCGGACCACGGGGTCCGTCCGGTCGCGAGTCGCAGGAAGGTCACGGCATCGGTCTCGATCACGTTCGGCGGCGTGCCCCGGGTGTGCCGGGGACCGTCGGAGTCCACGCCACCGCACTGCACGGCGACGTACGGTGGCACCCTGACCTCCACCGAGCGGCCGGGGTAACGCTCGGCGAGCACACCGGCCACGGTCCGGACGGCGGTTGCCAACGCGGGTCGGCTGAGCACCACCGGCGCGACTCCGGGACATGACCTGGACAGGTCATCGGCATGCACCACCAACTCGATGATCCGGGTACGGCACCAGTCCAACCCCGACAGCGGCCCGCGGGGAGCCAGCACGACCGGGGGTGCCGGTCGGGCCGCCGCCTCCCGGGCGAGGTCCAGCGCAGCGGT
>JBBQFE010000563.1:0-2536 GCA_038321605.1 Mycobacteriales bacterium
CCCGCGCGCGCGGCCCCCCGGGGGCCCTGTTCAGCGGCGCGCTGGCGCCGCGGGCGGGGGCCTCCGTAATCTAAGGGGGCGTCTGCCCAGAACCCACCCGCGCGGCCGCCACGCCGGAACGCCTCGTTCAGGTTGTTCGATCTGCTGCTCGTGGGCACGCCGAACTCCCGCCTCAGCTGCTTCGCCAGTTGCTCGACCAGGTCAATCGGCTGAACCGCGACCTGCTCGAGCCCAGGGGCCTGTCGTTCAACGGCCTCACCCGTCGGGAGCGACAGGTGCTGGAGCTCATCGCCGCGGGCCTGTCCACCCGCGAGGTGGCCGCCCAGCTGTCGTACTCCGAACGGACGATCAAGAATGTCCTGCAGGAATTGACCATTCGCCTGCAGGTACGAAACCGCACCCAGGCCGTCGCCTGCGCAGTCCGCAACGGCTGGATCTGATCCGGCACCCTTCTGACCGGCGCAGCTGCGGTCTCTCACCGGCGGAAGATGAAGTCGAAGTTGCTGGAGCTGCCGCCCGGCTGCATCGTGCCGCCCTCGACGATCCCGGTCGCCGCGGCCGATGAGGTCGCATCCTTGGCCACCAAGGTGCGCGCACCTACCGGCTCATGCACCATCATCAGCGTGTAGAAGTCGATGGCACCCGCGGCGTCCGCGGTCACCGGGCTGCCCGGCACCGGCCGGCTGAGACCGCCGTCGAGCTGCCACACCAGGGTCACCTGCGCGTGCGGGGCGAACCCGCCACCCGTGACGTGGGTCGTCATGCCTCCCGGAATCACCGTCGGGCTGATCGCCAGGGTCGCGGGGCAGCGCACGGCCAACCCAACCTGCGCGGTGCGCGTGGAGCCCAGCGCCGGCGGTGGCAGTGGTGGCGCAGGCGAGCCGCTGGGGCCGGGTGACGGGCTGGGCACCACCGACGACGGCGCGGTTTCGGTGGCGACGATCTGGTGGGTCGCACAGGACAGATCCGCGATGGTCGGGGTGGCACTGAAGTTGCCGGCGGCGTCGGTGACCGCGGAGCCGATCGACGCCCCTTCGACACTGAGCGCCACCGCCGCGGACGGGTCGAACCCGGTGCCCGTCAGTGTCACTGCTCTGGGCTGGCTGCTTCTCAGGATCGCCCCCGGTGCAACCGCGAGCTTCGGGCACACCACGGTGAAGACGGCAGTTGCCACCACCGGTCCGTACTGGCTGGCCTGGGCGAGCTGCACCTGATGCTGGCCGCAGCCGCCGGTCATGGTGAAGCTCGGGTCGTTGCCGTAGGTGAATCGACCTGCCGGCGCACCGTCCACCGTCAGGTACTTGTACTGGTCATCGCCCTGGTAGTCGAAGTACCGGGAGGTGACCACCACCGTGGTCGGCAGGTCCGGCACGCCGGCCGAGGACGGCGACAGCCCGATCACCGGGCAGAGCACTTCGTAGGTGGTAGCGCCCACCGCCCGTCCGACGTACAGGATCGAGAGACCGTTGGTACCGCAGTGCGCACCGGCGATCGGCACCTTGCCGGTGGAATACCGACCGAAATCGTTGAGCACCACCGGGGGGTTGCCGTTGACCGCGACACTGGTCGCCCCCAACGTGACGGTGACCGTAGCCGGTACGGCGTTCGCGAGACCCACGACACCGCGCGGGTCGACGGTCATCTGTACCCCAGGTGCGGTCGCCGCTTCGGCTGCCGGCCGGGACCAGGGCACCAGCAGCTCGAGGCCCAGCGCAAGCACCAGCGAGCCCCGTAGCAGCCGGAATCGGCGGGTGCGGTTCATCAGGGTGACACGCTTGCGACCATGCCGCTGACGAACGCGGCCGGCGTGCAGAGCTTGCCTCCGGAGTTGGCGCACGTCACCTGCATGCTGAGCGTCGATCCGCTGGGGACGACGATCGGCGTGACGAAGTGCAGGTCGTAGTCCCGAAAGTCCTCGAGCCTGGTCGTGATCAGGGTCTTTCCATCGCGGGTCACCAGCAGAATGCCCTTGTCCGCAGCGGGATTCTGCAGCACCAGGTCGGTTACGGTGATCTGCTTCTTGGCGGCAGCGACGAGGTCGGGGCTGGTCGAGTCCAGCTGCACCGAGAACGGAACCGGTGCCGGCGGCGCGGGTTTGGCCGGGTTGGTCGTCTTCGATCCGACCGGCGTGGTCGACGGCGTCGGCGACGAGGACCCACCGGCGCCACCGGCACCGGCACCCGCACCCGCACCGGCGGCTGTGCCGGAACCTGCCGCCGAGGACGCAGCGGCTGCCGAGGACAAGGCAGCCTTCACGGCACTCTGCGCGGCGTTGGTTGCGGTGTCCTTGACCACCGGGCGGAACAGCCCGAACCACAGCGCCGCCAGCGCCACCACCAGCGCGGTGCCGGCGAGCATCGCCTTGGGCAGCCAGCCGGGGACGGCCGCCTCGTGCAACAGGCTGGCCGGTAGCTGGATCGGCGGGGCCGACTCACTGTGGGCCTGGACCACGAACGGTTTGGTCTGGGGCTGCCCGAACCAGAAGCGATGGGTGCCACGAGCCCTCACGGTGACGAAGGCTGCGCTGGCCGGCGGA
>JBBQFE010000564.1:0-2501 GCA_038321605.1 Mycobacteriales bacterium
AAGCTGACCCGGTCAGGCGATGCCGAGACGGTAATGTCCGAGTAACCGGTCCTGTTGTCGGTTCCGTAGGAGCGGTCGTAGTAGCTGGTGACCAACGTGCCGGACGGGGTGAACGCGGCCCATTGGAAGAATTGGTCGGTCGTTGCCTGTTTCGGGGCGTCGGTGACGACGGGCAGCTGCCGCGGGTCGATGCTGGTGCCGGAGAACGAGGACCCCTTGTTCCCGGAGACGCTGTAGAGGATGTCGTTGTTGCAGCCTCCGTTTTTGACTCCGGCGTAGGTGTTGCCCCCACCGGCGGTGAAGCCGGTCGGGGTGCATCCTCGCTGTTCGTTGGAGTTGCGGTTGAGGTAGGAGCCGACGGTCACCACGACCCGGTTCGGGTCGCTCGGGTCGGCCGCACCGACCGGGTAGTTGCTGGCCCGGAAGATGGAGTTGTGACTCGCACCCTTCTCGGGGACGCAGGCCCGGCCGGGGTCGGCGCCTCCTTGGTAGGTCGCGCAGTCCGGTAGCTCGAAGTAGTCGGCGACCTTGACCGGCGCGGTGAAGCTCACGCCGCCGTTGGTGGACCGGGACAGCAGTACCTGGTTGCGGTTGTCGCTCCCGGTCACGGCGTTGTTGAAGTTGTTGTAGACGACGTAGAGGGTGCCGTCGGCGCCGACGAAAGGCTGCGAGTCCTGGTTCTGGTTGCACCCGCCCTGCGGTGTCGGCAGGCCGAAGCTGTTTCCGCAGAGCCGGCTGGTCCTGCTGACCACGACCGGCGCGGAGAACGACTCGCCGTAGTCCTTGGAGTACGACTCGTAGATGTAGCCGGTACCGTCGGCGGCGAAGGTGGTCCACGTGACGTAGACCCGGTCGGCGAACTTGCTGCCTTTGTGGTTGTCCACGGTCAGGAGCTGCTTGTCCAGCAGCGCGTTGCCGGCGCCGGCCGTGTCGTTGATCGTCGCGACGGCACGCCCGGGGAAGTCGAACGACGCCCCGTTGGTGTGGGTGGAGCGGTAGACGTAGAAGGCGCTGGACTGGTCCGGGTTCGGGGTAACGGCGTTTCCGCGGTTGTACTGCTGGCAGGACAGGTAGTCGTTGCCCTTGGTGTCCCAGCCGACGGAGGTGTCCCCACTGGACTGCCAGTACTCCCGGGCGGCACCGACGAAGTCGCCTCGGGTGAACCCGTTGGGGGTGGTCGTGTCGGCCCAGGTGCGACCACCGTTGAGGGAGTAGGAGACTCCACATGTACCGTCGCCGCGCCGGTAGTCGTTGTAGCTGGCCACGACGTGGGCGGAGTTGTTCGGGTCGACCGCGACCGACGTCTCATTCTGGGACTGGCCGCGTCCCTGCAGGTCAGCATCGGTCAGGTTCAGGCAGTTGAGGTTGACCTTCACGTTCGAGCCCCGGTCGGCCCGGCACCCGTTCGGTCCGGGCGTCTGTGGCACCGACACAGCCGCGCGCAGCGGGGCTGCGCTGCGGGCCTGCGGCGCCGCCGCGGTGTCGAGCTCGTTGGCGAGCAGACCAGAGACGTGACGCTTCTGGATCTGGTTGAGGTTCTGGAAACCGAACGTGTGCGCCGACGCCTGCGAGGCGCTGAGTGTGAACAATGATGCGGCGGCCAGGGCCCCGGCGGTGACCAGGACCACTGACTGTTTCAAAGTGGGCATGCGCGTACTCCTGCCATAAGGGTGTTGGGGAGTCGACACGGGCGCCTCACGTGCGGACTGGGCTCAACCTCCCTCCGCCCCCGGTGCAGGCCATCGGAATCCGTCCTGGCTCCGGGGGCTGCTCGGCGATGAGAAAGGGGGCGCCTGGACGTCCCGACCGTAGACCCACCCCAGGAGGGCGGCAACCCCCGACGACGCAGCAATAAACCTGATGCCGGACGCGCTGGCCCGCCGGGGGTTGACGTCGACAACCTGTCCCCGCCGGCCCCATCCGTCGTCGCACACAGCCTCGAGACAACGCTCTCGGACAGCCAGCAGCAACCGGGATGTGGGCCCAGGCTGAACCGCAGAGTGACACGACATCAAGCAGCAGCGCCCACCGGCAATCAGCATCAGTTGCGCCGCTCTCGCACGTCTGAGACGGACCCTAGCTGGGGGTCCGCCATTGTTCGAGGCGGTGGTGGTCGGGGGTGAATCCGTGGTTGACGCCCCACAGGACGGCTTGGGTGCGGCTGCTGGCGCCGATCTTGCGGTAGGTGGTGCGGATGTATGACTTGACCGTGTTGGGGCTGAGGTAGGTCAGGCCGGCGACTTCGGCGTTGCTTTTGCCTTGGCTGATCAGGGCAAGGATCTCGGCCTCGCGTTCGGTGAGGTGTTCGGTGCGTCCGGGCCAGTCCAGCCCGGTAGGGGTGCGGGCCCGGATGGGCGGTTCACTGACCACGGTTTCGCCGGCGCGGACCGCTTCGAGGGCGGTGACGAGGTCCCGGGCGGTCAGCGTTTTGGACAGGTAGCCGCGGACTCCGAGGGCGTGGGCGGCGTCGATGAGGTCGGGGTGGAAGTTCCAGGTGTAGA
>JBBQFE010000565.1:0-2497 GCA_038321605.1 Mycobacteriales bacterium
TACGAATCAGGTTCCGCTGCGCCATCACCAGAGAGTCTGTGAAGGCAGCGGATCTCGGCAGCTTCACGGGTGCGACGGGGACGGTCGAACCGAACTGGGACGGGTCGCCGGCGGGCGCGGCGACAGGCGCGTTCATACCGCTTCCTCCGATGAGCCGGGGTGCCCTGTCAGCGCCAGGAAGACGTCGTCCAGAGAGGGCCTTCGTACACCGATGTCGAGTGGGACGGTGTTGGCGTTGCTCAGGATCACGGCGGCTGACATGAGGTCGGCCACGGCGTTGCGAACCGGAATGGAGATGCGGTTCGTCTCCCGATCCAACGACGGCTTACCCGATCCGATCCCCTGAAGCAGAGCCAGCGTCCGCTCGAGTTGCTGTGCCGTGGTCTCGACCGAGAGAACATCGCTGGCGAGATTCGCCTTCAGCTCGGCGGAACTGCCGCTGGCGATCGAGCGCCCGTGGTCTATGACAACTATGTGATCGGCCAACTGATCGGCTTCCTCGAGGTACTGAGTGGTGAGCAGCACGGTGGTTCCCTGGTCGACGAGTTCGCGGATGAACCTCCACAGGTCCAGCCGGGTCCCTGGATCCAGACCGGTCGTCGGCTCGTCGAGCAGCAGGACCTGCGGCTCGCCGACCAGGCTTGCGCCCAGATCGAGCTTGCGTCGCATGCCGCCGGAATAGGTCTGAACCTGCCGGTCCGCCTCGTTGTCCAGCCCGAGCATGTTCAATGTCTCGTCCGCGCGCTGGCGGGCCAGACGCGTGCCGAGCCGATAGAGCTTTCCGACCATCACGAGGTTCTCCCGGCCGGTCAGGTTCTCATCGACGGCGGCGAACTGCCCGGCCAGACCGATCAGGGTGCGTGCCGTGTTCGGATCGGCGAGCACATCCACGCCGGCGATCCGGACGCTGCCCGAGTCGGGCCTGAGCAACGTGGCAAGGATTCGGACGAGGGTGGATTTGCCGGCGCCGTTGGGCCCGAGCAGTCCCTGCACCGTGCCCACCGCCACCGTCAGATCGACATCCACCAGCGCATGGGTACTGCCGAACGACTTGGATACCCCCGCGACCTCGATCATGGTCTGCCCGGACGGACCAGCCGCTGCGGTCACGCGGACATCGGCTCACCGGGGGCGGACTCGATGTGCTCGACCGGCTCGGCGACCTGACCCAGTCGCTCACGGCGAGCCTTGAGGAACGAGTAGATCGGTATCCCGACCAGAAGGAGCAACAGTGCCTGGTAGACGGCCTGATACCCCGCGGTGAACGTCACCCACAGCGAGAACAGCACGCTGGTGCTGGCGATCGCCAGATCACGGCTGAGTGCCCACCCATTGACGGTGCGCCGCCCCGACACCAGAAACGCCAGTTGCGCGCAGGCGGACAGGAAGTACGGGATCGCCACGGTGACCACCGACAGGCTGACCAGGTAGGTGAAGACCTTCAGCCCCGTGTTCCCGCTGTAGGCAAAGGCCATCAGCACGGTGGCGACCACCGTGGAGACCAGGATCCCAAACCATGGGGTGCCGTCCCGGAAGGTCTTGGCGAACTGCGGCAGGAAGAGCCCGTCCTCCGCTGCCGCGAAGGGCATCTCAGCGGTGACCAAGGTCCACCCGTTCAGGGCGCCGATGCCCGAGACGACGGCCGTGGCTGCAACCACTTTGCCGACCCAGGCGGCGTGGCCGAACATGGTCTGGAAGGCATCGACGAAGGGGGCGCCGTTTCCGACAAGGGCGTTGTGCGACACCAGCCCCATCACCACCGCGGTCACCGCGATGTACAGCAGCGCACTGGCCGCAGTGCCGAGCACGGACGCGCGGCCGACGTTGCGCCGCGGGTCCTTGACCCGGCCGGCTGCGATGGACGCGCATTCGACACCGATGAACGAGAACAGGGCTACTCCGGCGGCGATGCCGATGGCGCTGTACAGACTGCCACCGCTGGCGTTGAAGGCACCGAAGTTGGCTGCCTTCACGAAGAACCAGCCGACCACCCCCACCACGAGCAGCGGCAGGAACTTCAAGATCACCGACACGTTCTGGAACCACGCCATCTGTTTGACCCCAACGAGGTTGACCACGGCAGGGATCCACAACCCGAGCGCGGCGATGCCCAGGTTGACCCACCGGCTCGGATGCGTGATCGAGAACAGTGACTCCACGTACAGCACCCAGGACGACACGATCGCGGCGTTCCCCGCCCAAGCGGTGATCCAGTAGCACCAGGCAGTCAGGTAGCCGGCGAAGTCTCCGAACTCGTGGCGGGTATAGGCATAGAGTCCGCCGTCACTGGACGGAATGCGCGTCGTCAGTTGACCGAACATCACTCCGAGCAGCACCGCTCCTACCGAGATGACGCCCAGGACCAGAATCGAACTCGTGCCCGCCTCGGCCATGACCGCCGGCATCGTGAACACACCGGTACCGATGATGCTGCCGATCACCAGAGCTGTCGATGATCCGAGGCCCAGGCTGCGCTGGCGTTCGGTGGGTCGACCCT
>JBBQFE010000566.1:0-2477 GCA_038321605.1 Mycobacteriales bacterium
CGGCTCGATCCGGGCAGAGGCGCTTCCGGGGGGTGGATTGCGGGTGGAGATCTCGCTACCGCTGACCACTGTGCCGGCCGCCGCTCCGGCAGGTGTCTGACCAGCAGAGCCCGCGGCAACGTCCAATCCGCACCCGGTCCCGGCTGTGTGGCCGGGCGATGACCGTCGGCCACTCGCTAAGCTGCTCCGAGAATGACTGGATCCCCGCATCGCGTACGGCGTCGTCTCGCGAGACTTCCTGACTGGACCGCCCATCCCGGCTTCGGAGTCGCCGCGCTCTTCGCCGTCGCGGTGTTGCTGATCGTGCACGGTGAGCCGCAACCCTCCTCGCGTCCCAGCGGCAAGTCGATCGTCGTGTCCGGTTCGCCGACCGCGCCTGCCGGCCTTCCCGCCACGTTGGTCGTCCGTGCCGACACCCTGGAGTACCGCGCGGCGGGAGTGGTGCGAAAGATAACGCTGCCAGATCTGGCCCGCCCCCGATCGGTACTGACCAACCGCGGCCTGTCGGTGGTGCTGGCGGTCATCGGGGACCGCCAGCAGGCGTACGCGGTCAGCCGCGATCTGACCATCACCGATCTCGGGTACGCCGACGCGGTGCTTCCCGCAAGCCAGCCCGGTTCATCGGTGCTGGTCGAGGCGGCGCTCGCCGACCCGGGCAGGATCACCAGTCCGGGACCGTCAGCCACCGCTAGCGCCGGCTCGACGTCGGACTCGGCAAGCTCCACTTCCGCCGGCCGGGCCCCGTTGCGGGACTTCTCGGTACGCCGGTTCAACTCGTCCGCCAAG
Source organism: Mycobacteriales bacterium (assembly GCA_038321605.1). Taxonomy (GTDB): domain Bacteria; phylum Actinomycetota; class Actinomycetes; order Mycobacteriales; family Jatrophihabitantaceae; genus Jatrophihabitans_A. The sequence goes on from JBBQFE010000566.1 coordinate 787, forward strand.
CAGGTCGGCAGCACCACCTACCTGCCGGCGGGCATGCGCGCGGCGACGGACAGCGTGGTCGGCCTGGTGGTGTGGCAGCCGGTGAACCAGCCCTTCGACGGAGTGGTGCCGCTGGAGCCGTTGTCGGCAGCAGCCACCCTGATCCGTCCCAACGGCACCTATCGGCAACTCGGCCCGGTGTATCCGCTGGCTTCCACCGCTCAGAACCTGCTGGTGTGGGACGTGCAGCGGCGCCAGTTCGGAATCATGCTGCTGACGAACGTGACGTCGACGGCGACCTCCACTGCAAGTCCGACCGGCTCGGGTTCCAGGACGCCGTCGGCCGGTGCCAGCGGCCGTACCGAGTCTGGTTCGACTTCTGCAAAACCCACGCCGACCCCCACCGCGGTGTTGGGCACGAGATACTTCAACCCGACCCGTGGGTTCACCGTTACCGGCCCAGCCACCTTTGCCCCTGACGGGTCCGCCTTCGCCGTCTATGCGCAGGTCGGCTCACGACGGCGCCTCGTGGTGGCTCAGGTGTCAGCTGTGCTGTCGGACCAGATCGAGGTGCTGGCGCTCGCTGTCAACACGGTGTCGCCGAGCCCGGCAGCCAGCGCCAGCACTACACGATCTTCGTCCACCGCAGGAACGTCAACGAGTCAGACATCATCGGATCAGACATCATCGGATCAGACGTCGGCGGTGACCACCTCAACGGGACCGAGCAGTTCGGCACCGACCTTCGAGCCCGACGGCTTCCCGGTGCCGGCCCCGTTGCAGCCACTGTGGTGGGCAGATCAGGTGGTGGCCGTCGGATCAGAAGGCAGCGTCGTCGGTTACCGGCCAGGCAGCGATCAGGCATCGCTGTTCGACCTGGGATTCTCCGACATCCAGTCGCTTGCCGAGGCACCCTGACCCGTGCCGCCGCCGTGCGCTCAGCCGGTAGCCACGCTCGCGACACCGCGCTCGAGGAACCGGCCACCGTTGAGTTCCTCCGAGATCCCGGTGCGGTCGAGCAATGGCGTGATTCCGCCGTTGAAGAAAGAGAATCCGGCCCCGGTGATCATGGCGAGATCCAGGTCCTGCGGTTCTGCCACCACGCCCTCGTCCAGCATCAGACGCGCCTCTGCCGCCAGTGCGGACAGGACCCGCTGACGCACCTCGTCCTTCGTCAGCACCACAGGATGTTCGGCCGCCTCGAAGAACGCTTCGACCTCAGGGTCCACGTGCTGCGTGCCCCCGTCCCAGCTGTAGATGCCGGGCTTGCGGGCCGCGACGATCTTGCGCAGGTTCGGTGACACGTAGAACCGGTCACCAAAGGCCTCGTGCAGGGTCTCGGAGTTGTGCAACGCGATCGCCGGCCCCACCAGGGCGAGCAGGACGAACGGTGCCATCGGCGCCAGTCCTGCCACCGAGGAATCGGCCACCTCGATCGGCGTTCCCTCGTCGACCACCCGACTGACCTCGCCCATGAAGCGTCCGAGCAGTCGGTTCACGATGAAGGACGGTGAGTCCTTGACGCCGATGGCCGTCTTCTTCAACTGCTTGGCTACTGCGAAAGCCGTGGCCAGGGTCGCATCGTCGGTGACGTCGCCGCGAACCACCTCCAGCAGCGGCATGATGGCCACCGGGTTGAAGAAGTGGAATCCCACGACGCGTTCGGGATGGCTGAGTTCGGCGGCCATCTCGGTGATGGACAACGACGACGT
>JBBQFE010000567.1:0-2476 GCA_038321605.1 Mycobacteriales bacterium
GGGGTGGGCGTTGGGCTCGAGCCCGTCGCGGAACCGGGAGCCGAGGCATCCGCCCTGGTCGTTCCGACGGCGATGCCGGCGACGACCGATCCCGTGGCGAGAAGCGCGAAGACCACGCCGAGGGCAGAAAATAGCCAGGCATTCGGATGCTTCGCAAAAAGGGCGGCGATACCGCCGCGTGCAGCGGGGGGCGTGGCAGCTGCGGATTCTTCGCGCGCTGGAGCGGTAGCGAGCAACTGGGTCCGCAGCTCGACAGCCGGAAAGAGCACCGGAGCACCGGCTGCCGGGAACACAGTGGTGGGCTCGACAGTGGTGGGCTCGACAGTGGTGGGCTCGACAACAGGAGGCACCTGGGTGACCTCGGGCACCTGGCCCGATTGCGCGAGCTCGCGCGCTTCCCGTCGGGTCAGTGGGACCGTCGGGGAAACTGCCGGGGCCTGCGTCGGTAGCTCATTCAGGGGGGCGATCGGCGGCTCTGCGGCCTCCGGATCCTGCGGGTCACTCACCCACCTATGATAACCGGGCCTATTCGCCCGGGTATGAGAGCCCGATCTGCTCGCGGACGGCGTCAAGGGTCTCCATGATGCGCACGCTCTCCCTGGCCGGAAGGATGGCAGGAGAGTGGTCGTCCTCGCGGATGCGACGCTCGAACTCCCACGCCTGGAACTGCATACCGCGATGAGCGACCGCGGTGTCGAAGCGCTCGATCACCTCGCCCTCGGCATCGAAGACCGTGAAAGTCGTGGGCGAATACCAGACGGCGTCGACTTCGATGCGTCCTTCGGTGCCGAGGATCGAGGCGGTGTTTGGGCCCTTCGTGTCGAGCGCCGAGTGCAGCACGGCCTGCCGGCCGTCGTCGAACCCGAGCAGGAGGGCGGTCTGCCGATCGACACCGGTCCCGGTCTTCGCCGCCAGTGCCTTCACCACAGTGGGTGCGCCGAAGATGTCGAATGCGAACGACACCGGGTAGATACCCAGATCGAGCAGCGCGCCGCCGCCGAGCGCCGGATTGTTGAGGCGGTGCAGCGGATCCTTGGGCAGATCCTGGTTGTGGTCGGCGATGAGAGTGCGCAGGTCGCCGAGGGTTCCGCTGGCGATGATCTCGCGGATGCGCAACATGTGTGGCAGAAAACGCGTCCACATCGCCTCCATCACCACCAGCCCGGCCGCCTCGCCCGCGTCAACCACCTCCGCGGCCTGACCCGCCGTGAGGGTGAATGGCTTTTCGATCAGCACGTGCTTGCCCGCTCGCAATGCGAGCAGCGCGTTCTCGGCATGAAACGGATGGGGTGTCGAAATGTAGATCGCATCGACACCAGGGTCGGCCACGAGGGCTTCATAGCTTCCGTGCGCGACCGGTATCTCAAACTCTGCGGCGAAAGCATCCGCCGTCCCTTGCGAGCGCGAACCGACGGCGGCGACGGTGAAGCCGCAACCGATGAGGTCAGCGGTCTGGGTGTGGGCGATAAAACCGGTACCGAGGATACCCCAGCGAATCGGTGCGGGCGGACTGGTCGTCACATCAGAAGTCATGAAACGAGAATCTAGCAGGGCCTCAGCAGTTGCTCCAGCGCGCCGCCGCACGGGTGAAACCGGGGTCCTCGCTTGGTACGCCACCGTGAGTCATCGCGAAGTAGATACACACGCCCGCAGTGCTCCCGACCGAGGGGCGATACAGGGAGGCCCGGTGCGAGAGCGAGTCCCACCACTTCTGGGCAACCGTGGCGCCACTGTTGCCCGATCCACCCGCGAGGTTACCGTCACAGCCCCTGGCCGGCACGGCATCCGAGTAGTAGACCCCGTTTGCATCGGGGGCAAGGCTCTTCACACCGGAGTGACCCCAGGTGTTGCCCGGGTTGGTGCTCGGGTCTTCGGCCATCCAGTACAGGCGCTGCTCCATGCAGGAGTCGTAGCGGAAGTTGCCCGAAGCGATGGGCTGGAGACAGTTCGCGGCACGGATGGCGTTGAAAGCGGCCGAGAACGACTGGATGTCACCGCTTGTGGTCCCACCGATTCCGGACTCGCTTCCACCGGGTGCGCTTCCGCCTCCGCCTCCGCTGCCGGGGCAGGAACTGCCGACGGCTGCGGCTGCTGCACGGCGTTCGGCGGTGCTCACCCCGACGCTGCTGGATCCACCGCGGCTGGTGCGCTGACCGCCGGCAGCGGGTGGTGCCGCCGGCGGCGCCACGACCACAGGGATCGGTACAGGCTTCTGGCCGAGGTGCTCAGTGTCGGATTTCAGGTAGGCAGCCGTGGCCGCCTGCGCTCTCGCCAGCAGCACCTCGTTGGTGACGACGGTAATCTGCGCGAGCGCCACGGATACCGTCGGAGCGGAAAGTGACGAGGCGTAGCGGGGAGCCACGAAACCGGCAGCGGAGGCGGAGGAGACAGCGCCTGTAAGCGACGGCCCACCGCCACCGATGAAGGGCAGAACGAGAGTGAGCACGGCGGTGAGTACCGTCGTGAAAAGTGCAAA
>JBBQFE010000568.1:0-2438 GCA_038321605.1 Mycobacteriales bacterium
CATCTCACCGAAGCGCTGGCCACCGAACTGGGCCTTACCGCCGAGCGGCTGCTGGGTGATCATCGAGTACGGGCCGGTGGACCGGGCGTGGATCTTGTCGTCCACCAGGTGGAGCAGCTTGATGATGTACATGTAGCCGACGGCGACCGGGTAGGGGAACGGCTCTCCGGTGCGTCCGTCCATCAACATCGCCTTGCCGTCGATGCCGACCAGTCGCTCGCCGTCGCGGGTGGGGGTAGTCGAGCCCAGCAGGCCGATCACCTCGTCCTCGGTCGCGCCGTCGAACACCGGCGTCGCCGTCCGGGTGAACGCGCTGGCGCTGCGGGCAGAGTCATCCAGGTACTGCGCCCACTGCGGGGTGCCCTCGATGTCCCAGCCCTGGGCGGCCACCCAACCGAGGTGGGTCTCCAGGATCTGACCGACGTTCATCCGGCGCGGGACGCCGTGCGGGTTCAGCACGATATCCACGGGAGTGCCGTCCGCGAGGAACGGCATGTCCTCCTGCGGCAGGATCTTGCCGATGACACCCTTGTTGCCGTGCCGGCCGGCGAGCTTGTCGCCGTCCTGGATCTTCCGCTTCTGGGCCACGTAGACGCGGACCAGCTCGTTGACCCCTGGCGGCAACTCGGCGCCGTCCTCCTCGCGGTTGAACACACGGATGCCGATGACCTTGCCGGTCTCGCCGTGCGGCACCTTGAGCGAGGTGTCGCGCACTTCGCGCGCCTTCTCACCGAAGATCGCCCGCAGCAGCCGCTCCTCCGGGGTCAGCTCCGTCTCGCCCTTGGGCGTGACCTTGCCGACCAGGACGTCGCCGTCCTGCACCTCGGCGCCGATCCGGATGATGCCTCTTTCGTCGAGATCCGCAAGGACATCTTCAGAGACGTTCGGGATGTCCCTGGTGATCTCCTCCGGCCCGAGCTTGGTGTCGCGGGCGTCGATCTCGTGCTCCTCGATGTGGATCGAGGTAAGCACGTCGTCCTGGACGATCCGCTGGCTCAGGATGATCGCGTCTTCGTAGTTGTGGCCCTCCCACGGCATGAAGGCGACCAGCAGGTTCTTGCCGAGCGCCATCTCGCCGCCGTCGGTGCACGGTCCATCGGCCAGGACCTGGCCGGCCTCGACCCGCTCGCCCTCATCGACGATTGGCTTCTGGTTGAAGCTGGTGCCCTGGTTGGAACGCCGGAACTTGTGCAGCCGATAGGTGCGGTGGGTTCCGTCATCGGCCATCACCGAGACGAAGTCGGCGGTCGCCTCCTCGACGACACCGCTCTTCTCAGCAATGACGACGTCGCCTGCATCTACTGCGGCGCGTGCCTCCATACCGGTGCCGACCAGCGGTGATTCGCTGCGCAGCAACGGCACGGACTGACGCTGCATGTTGGCGCCCATCAGCGCCCGGTTGGCCTCGTCGTGCTCCAGGAAGGGGATCATCGCGGTGGCGACGGAGACTGTCTGACGCGGGGACACATCCATGTACTCGACCTGGTCGGGGGTCACCTGGTCGACCTCGCCACCCTTGCGGCGGACGAGGACACGCGGCTCGCTGAAGTGACCCGAGCCGTCCAACTTGGCGTTCGCCTGGGCGATGACGAAGCGATCTTCCTCGTCGGCGGTCAGGTAGTCAGTCTGGTCGGTGACGGTGCCGTCGGTGACCTTCCGGTACGGGGTCTCGATGAAGCCGAACGGGTTGACCCTGGCGAAGGTGGCGAGCGAGCCGATCAGGCCGATGTTCGGGCCTTCCGGGGTTTCGATCGGGCACATCCGGCCGTAGTGCGAGGGGTGCACGTCGCGGACCTCGAGGGAGGCGCGGTCACGGGACAGACCGCCCGGCCCGAGCGCCGAGAGCCGGCGCTTGTGGGTCAGCCCGGCGAGCGGGTTGGTCTGGTCCATGAACTGCGACAGCTGGCTGGTGCCGAAGAACTCCTTGATGGAGGCGACGACCGGCCGGATGTTGATCAGCGTCTGCGGCGTGATCGCCTCGACGTCCTGGGTGGTCATCCGCTCGCGGACGACCCGCTCCATCCGGGACAACCCGACCCGGATCTGGTTCTGGATCAGTTCACCGACGGTGCGGAGCCGGCGGTTGCCGAAGTGGTCGATGTCGTCGGTCTGCACCGGCAACTGCTGGCCACGGATGGTCCAGCTGTCCTGGCCCTCGTGCAGCCGCAGCAGGTACTCGACAGTGGACAACAGGTCGTCCTCGGTGAGCGTGCCCACCGACGTAGGCGAGTTCAGCCCGAGCTTCTTGTTGACCTTGTACCGGCCGACCTTGGCCAGGTCGTAGCGCTTGTCCTTGAAGAACAGGTTCTCCAGCAGGGCCTGGGCGGATTCCTTTGTCGGCGGCTCACCCGGGCGCAGCTTGCGGTAGATGTCCAGCAGCGCCTCGTCGGTGCCCGCGATGTGGTCCTTCTCCAGAGTCGCGAGCAGCACCGGCGACC
>JBBQFE010000569.1:0-2437 GCA_038321605.1 Mycobacteriales bacterium
ACGCTAGAGCAGGGGTACGACAACTCCCCGTCCAAGAATGCCGTTTATCCACAAGGGCAAACTCAATCACACCCGATAACCAGAAGTCACTCAACGGCACCTGGCGCCCTCGCTAATGCAGCCAGTGACGGAGGCGGCAGACCGAAGCGGCAGACCGAAGCGGCAGGCACCGGCTGGCCGATCAAGGGTCAGAAGTTCGCCCGAAAGATCAGGTCGCGACCCGCATCCGCACAGGACACACATCCGGCGAGTGCGAGGGCCTCGCGTACATCGTCGTTCAGGTCGGTAAGCAGGTTCTGCACTCCGGGGGCGCCACCCGTTGCCAACGCCCAGATCACCGGGCGTCCGATCATGACGGCGCGTGCGCCCAGAGCGAGGGCCCGGACCACGTCGACGCCGGTGCGGATTCCACCGTCGGCATATACCTCGGCCCGGTCGCCGACGGCGTCTACGACCTCTGGCAACGCGTAGGGCACCGGGATCGCCCCATCCAGCTGGCGTCCGCCATGGGTGGAAACCACGATCGCGGCGGCACCGGCCTCAACACAGCGCACGGCATCGTCGCCGCGAAGAACTCCCTTCGCAATGACCGGAAGACCGCTCACCTGCGCAAGGCGAGAGAGGTCATCGGGAGTCAGGTCGGCTGCCTGGGAGTACCGCTTGTCGGCCTCATCGCGGTTGTCCAGCGCGGAGACGATGCCACTTGCCGGTCCGCGCTGCGGAATCCCTGCGGCCTTGCGGGCGACGTAGGGCGTATCCACCGTGAGCATCAGGGCTGTCGCGCCGAGCTCGGCCGCCCGGATTGCTATGTCATCTGAAACACCCCGATCCTTCAGGACGTAGATCTGCTGCCAGAACGGACCTGCCGCCGCCACGTCCTCGATGCGGCTGCTCGAACGCATCGACAGCACGAACCGGCAGCCGGCCGCACTGCTGCCGCGCGCGGTGGCGACCTCCGCCTCAGAGTGCGCGAGTCCGTGCAGCGCGGACGGCGCGACCACGACGGGTGAACTGGCGGCATGCCCCAGCAGGCTGACCGACGTGGCTACCTCTGACACATCATTCAGGATGCGAGGTCGAAGGTAGAGCTGACGCCAGCTGAGCTCCTGCTCGGCCAAGGTATGGCCGCGGCCGGAACCGCCGGCAAAGTAGGCAAAGACGTCGGCCGGCAGAACCTCACGGGCGCGACGCTCCAACTCGTCGGGCGGGATCAACCGGTACTGCCTTCGGCCGCCAACAGGGTGTCGCGGAGCCATTCCAGCTCGCGCGAAACATAGTCGGTGACGTCACCGTTCTTGAGGTGATCGGGTAGCACGTCCCAGGTGTACGTCTCGATCTCGAGGTGGTCGGAGAGCGGGGTGGCTGCGTGCACCGCGAGCGCCGCCTCGATGCCACTTCGGGTCGTCCGGAACTCGCCCAGGTGGTCGAAGAACACCGGCACGTGAAAGTGAATTCGCCACTCGCGCGTCCCGCCGGGATCGGTGCGCCAGGCGGCGATGGCGTCGCTGAGGTTCAGGTAGCGGACCAGTTCACCGTCCCGTAACTCCGTGGTCTGGCTGAGATAGATCGTGTCAGTGAAGGCCATCAGGGCTTCGACGGCGCCAGGTGTCACGTCCGGCACCCGTAACGCAGCGGCTGCCTGCAGCTTGAAGATCGGAATTCCGGCCGCGTACAGCAGGTTCAACGATGCTGCGATGTCCTCGAACTCGACGGACTGATGGCAGATATCGAACACGACTCCGAGGTGTCGCCGTACGAGACCTTGCACCTCGCTACCGGCCAGGCCGGTGAGGCGGGCGAGACGCGAGGTGCCGTTGGCCGAATACACCTGGGTCTGAAAGTAGCGAACTGTCTCTTCGGTGGTCTCGAGAAAGCAGAACGGTTCCGGCTCGAGGGCAAGTTTCACTCTGCGTCCGGTTCGACGTTCCAGCTCCACCAGGTGTGCCACCACTCGAAGGAGATTCTCGGTGAGGATTTCGATGTCGGCGTCCGTGGTCACCTTGGGGCGAAAGGCCAGCGGTGCCGTCTGGATCGAGGGATCGACCCAGTCAGGGCAGATCTCGGCAAGGATGTCTGCCACCTGGCAGGTGTAGGCAACCCGGTCATCGGTTGCCCAGTCCGGCTCGTAGACCTGTTCCATGACGACCCTGTTCTTGAACGGACCGTAGGGGAATGCGTTGACGGTGTAGACGTACATGTCCTGCTCGGTAAGCCACTCGCGCAGTCGCCTGCGCTCGTCTGGATCTGCCGTCAATGTAGCCGCGGAGTCGCCCGAGATTCGCAGCGACAGGCCGTACGAGTGTTGCGGGGACACCCGCTGCTTCACGGCGGGCGCGTACTCCTCCAGGCTCGCCCGCATCTCGGCCCAGGTGTCGCCGGGGTGCACGAGCGTCGAGTAGGCCAGGTGGCCGAGGCGGTCTCCAAGAAACACAGTCGT
>JBBQFE010000570.1:0-2426 GCA_038321605.1 Mycobacteriales bacterium
GTCCAAGGGGGTACTGGCCGACATCACCGATCCCGCGGGACTGGCAGCCGAGTACGAGATCGGCGGCGCCAGGGTGATCAGCGTGCTGACCGAGCAGCGGCGCTTCGGCGGCTCGCTGGACGACCTGGACTCGGTGCGCGCAGCGGTGTCGATACCGGTGCTGCGCAAGGATTTCGTCCTCAGCTCCTATCAGGTACACGAGGCCCGCGCACACGGTGCTGACGTGGTGTTGCTGATCGTCGCCGCGTTGGAGCAGAACGTGCTCATCGGCCTGCGAGAACGCATCGAATCGCTGGGCATGACGGCGCTCGTCGAGGTGCACGACGAAGAAGAGGCATCCCGTGCGCTGGACGCCGGAGCGCGCGTCATCGGCGTCAACGCGCGAAATCTCCGCACGCTGGAGGTCGACCGTTCGACCTTCGAACGGATCGCGCCGGGCATGCCGTCCGGAGTGGTGAAGATTGCGGAGTCAGGTGTCCGCGGGCCGCACGACCTGATCGCGTACGCCTCCGCAGGCGCAGACGCGGTGCTCGTCGGTGAAGGCCTGGTCACGTCGGGCAATCCCCGACAGGCGGTAGCGGATCTGGTGACCGCGGGTTCGCACCCGGCAACACCTCGGACCGCACGATGACTGCCCGGTTGCCCGTGTGCGCCGGCGGCCGATGGCGACGCTGACCGTCCCGTCAGCCCATTCGTCGCACGTCGCCTAGGAGTAATGCCATGACCGACAACTCTGCTCTTTCCACCGCTGCACCTGTTACTGCACCTTCCACCGGCTCCACCGTGTCGGGCGTCGACGGTGCCGCGGCCGTACCCCAAGCCGTTTCGGTACCTGACGCCACCGGCCACTTTGGTCCATACGGAGGCCGCTTCGTACCCGAGGCACTGGTCGCCGCGCTGGATGAGATCGCCGAAGAGTTCGCCAACGCCCAGGCAGACCCCGCATTCCGCGCGGAACTGGCACGTCTGCTGCGCGACTACGGTGGCCGCCCCTCGCCGCTCTCGGAGGCCGAACGGTTCTCCGCACATGCCGGCGGGGCCCGGATCCTGCTCAAGCGTGAGGACCTCAACCACACCGGATCCCACAAGATCAACAACGTGCTGGGTCAGGCGCTGCTGACCAAACGCCTCGGCAAGAGCAGGGTCATCGCCGAAACGGGTGCCGGGCAGCACGGGGTTGCCACCGCCACCGCGGCAGCCTTGCTCGGGCTTTCCTGCACGGTCTACATGGGCGAGGAGGACACTCGCCGACAGGCCCTGAACGTCGCACGGATGAAGCTGCTGGGTGCTGAGGTTGTGCCGGTACTGTCCGGGTCGCGGACCCTCAAGGATGCAATCAACGAGGCATTTCGCGACTGGGTGGCGAATGTCGACGACACGCACTACCTGTTCGGCACGGCGGCTGGTCCGCACCCGATCCCACTGATGGTCCGCGAGTTCCATCGGGTGATCGGCCAGGAGGCCCGCGCCCAGGTGCTGGAGCGGATCGGCCGGTTGCCGGATGCGGTGGTCGCCTGCGTCGGCGGCGGTTCGAATGCCATCGGTATCTTCTACGACTTCATCCCGGACGCCGGTGTCAGGTTGATCGGTCTGGAAGCAGCCGGTGACGGCGTGGAGACCGGCCGGCACGCGGCGACCATCACCGGCGGAACCCCGGGTGTGCTGCACGGCGCGCGGTCCTACCTGCTGCAGGACGACAACGGGCAGACCATCGAATCGCACTCGATCTCGGCCGGCCTGGATTATCCCGGGGTCGGGCCGGAGCATGCGTGGTTGCACGACACCGGGCGCGCGCAGTATCGACCCATCACCGACGCGCAGGCGATGTCGGCTTTTGCCCTGCTGTGTAAGACCGAGGGCATCATTCCAGCCATCGAGAGCGCGCACGCTCTGGCCGGGGCCCTGGATCTGGGCAGGGAACTCGGCCCGGACGCGGTCATCCTGGTCAACCTCTCGGGTCGCGGCGACAAGGATGTCGAGACGGCATCGACCTATTTCGGCCTGGTGTCATCTGAGTCCGACGGTCTGCAGACGGCAACCGAGCAGTCGATGGCCGAGGACCTGCTCGGGCTCGACGAGCGCGGTGCGCCGGCGTGAGCGCGCTTGCGGAGGTTCTGACAGCAGCGAGACAGGAGAGTCGTTCGGCCCTGATCGGTTATCTGCCGGTCGGGTACCCGACGGTTCCGCTGTCCATTGATGCGATGCGGGCGATGGTGGCCGGCGGCGCGGACATCATCGAGGTCGGTGTGCCGTATTCCGATCCGGGAATGGACGGACCGACGATCCAGGCAGCGGTCGATCCCGCGGTCAAGGCGGGCGTGGGAATGCGTGACGTTTTCGCCGCCGTGACCGCAGTGCGGGAGGCCGGAGCTGTCGCGGTCGTCATGTCGTACTGGAATCCCATTGAGAAATATGGGGTTTCTCAG
>JBBQFE010000571.1:0-2420 GCA_038321605.1 Mycobacteriales bacterium
ATGCGTATCAATCGTGCTAGTGAGGTCGGGTAATGGGTTCTGTCATCAAGAAGCGGCGCAAGCGGATGGCCAAGAAGAAGCACCGCAAGCTGCTGAAGAAGACGCGCGTCCAGCGCCGCAACAAGAAGTAGCCGTTCTCAGATCGGCATCATCCGGCTCTCCACGCCTCGCGTGGAGAGCCGGACTGCGTTGTCGGCGGGCCCCGTTCACGGTGGCGAAACGTCCCGGCAAGCTCGGGGTGTTCTGCTGGGCACACTTACCGGGCTCGCGCTGCACCCTGGTTCCTACTTTCGAGTAACTTGGGCTGCACACGGTCCCTCTGGGGGTGGTCATGGCACAGGTAGTACTGGTGACCGGCATCAGCCGGTACCTCGGCAGTCGCCTGGCGGGCAGGCTGGCAGCGGACCCAGGCATCGAACGGGTCATCGGCGTCGACACGGTCCCGCCGTCCCGGGCCGACCTGGATCTGCTGGGCAGGACGGAGTTCGTCCGCGCTGACATCCGCAACCCGTTGATCGGCAAGGTCATCAGCCAGGCAGGCGTCGACACCGTGGTGCACGCCTCCGTGACGGCGACCCCCCACGGCGCCGGTGGCCGCACCCCGATGAAGGAACTCAACGTCATCGGAACCATGCAGCTGCTCGCGGCCTGCCAGAAGTCCGACACCGTGCAGCGGCTGGTCGTCAAGTCCACCACCGCGGTGTACGGCACCTCCCCGCGCGATCCGGCGATCTTCACCGAGGACATGTCCGCCAAATCGTTGCCGGCCAGCGGCTACGCCAAGGACGCCGTCGAGGTCGAGGGCTACGTGCGCGGTTTCGTCCGTCGCCGGCCCGACATCGACGTCACGTTGCTCCGGTTCGCCAACTTCATCGGGCCCTTCATCGACACACCGCTGACCCGCTACTTCCAGCTGCCGGTGGTACCCACCGCGCTGGGCTTCGACCCGCGCCTGCAACTGCTGCACGAGACCGATGCCATCGAGATTCTGCGGCTGGCCTCGACCACGTCGCGGCCGGGCACCTTCAACGTCGCCGGTGACGGTGCGCTGCTGTTGAGCCAGGCCATCCGGCGCGCCGGCAGGATCAGCCTGCCGGTCCCGTCCATGGCGGTGTCGCTGGTCGGGCGCAGCATCCGCCGCAGCGGGATGGTGGACTTCTCGCCGGAGCAGATGCAGTTCCTGAACTTCGGACGGGTGGTGTGCAACGCGCGCCTCAAGGACGTCTTCGGCTACACCCCCGCGTACACCACCGCCGAGGCGTTCTCGTCCTTCCTCACCGGTCGCCCGGTCGTGCCGGTGATCTAGGCGGCGGCAGTCCGATCCGCTGAGGCGCTGATCTCGAACTTGCTGCGGATCCATACCGAACCCGATCGGGTGCACGGACCGGTCAGCTCCGCGCCGGGTCTGCGTCAGGTAGCGAACAGGGAGGTTCAGCATGGCTGAGGCTCAGGTCATCAGGCTGCACGGCAAGGCTGGCGAGGACGGCAGCACGCCCCGGACCCCGAAAGGGCCGGAAGGTGCCGCCGCAGAAACCGCCGCCCATACCGCCGAAGAGATCGCCGCGCCGCCGGCGGTCGCCGATGAGCAACCCGGCCCAGATCGTCCGGCCGCAGCCTGGGAACGCAAGGCGGCCGCCGGTCTGGCCTTTCTGAGACGGCGCCTGACCGGTGACTATGAGGTGGACGAGTTCGGCTTCGACGCCGAGCTGACCGAGTCGACCGTGTTGCCCGCGGCGCGTCAGCTCTATCGCAACTGGTTCCGCACCGAGGTCATCGGCGTGCACAACATCCCCGAGGACTCCGGGGCGCTGATCGTCGCCAACCACGCGGGTGCCCTGTGGGCCCTCGACGGTGTCATGACGGCGACCGCCATCCACGAGGAGACCCCTGGCAACCGCTTCCTGAGGCTGCTGGGCGCCGACCTGGTCTTCACCACCCCCGTGCTCGGGTCGCTGGCGCGCAAGACGGGTTCGACCCTCGCGTGCAACCCCGATGCCGAACGGCTGCTGTCGACCGGTGAGCTGGTGGGAGTGTGGCCCGAAGGGTTCAAGGGAATCGGAAAACCCTTCAGCGAGCGGTACAAACTGCAACGCTTCGGACGTGGTGGCTTCGTCTCGGCGGCCCTACGGACCGGTGCGCCGATCATCCCGACGGCCATCGTCGGTTCGGAGGAGATCCACCCGATGCTGGGCAACGCCAAGACGGTGGCCCGTATCCTCGGACTGCCTTACTTTCCGCTGACCCCCACCTTCCCCTGGCTCGGCCCGCTGGGCATGGTGCCGTTACCCAGCAAGTGGTACATCGAGTTCGGGGAACCGATCGACACGTCCCAGTACGGCCCGGAGGCTGCCGAGGACCCGATGCTGGTCTTCGAGCTCACGGACCGGGTGCGGGAGCAGATCCAGGGCAGCCTGTACCGG
>JBBQFE010000572.1:0-2417 GCA_038321605.1 Mycobacteriales bacterium
GGGGTTTCTGCAGTTGCTCGCTGCTGCAAGCCAGGCGTGGGAGTCCCAGCGCGATGAGGTGATCGCCGCCGGCGGCCGAATCGTGGCCGCGCTCCAGCAGGTCGCCGCGGGGGCCACGGCCACCCCGCTCGGTGCTGAGGAACTGGCGCAGGCGGAGTTCGCGCTGGCCCGTCAGTACGACCCCGCCAATGGTGGGTTCGGCACCGCGCCGAAGTTCCCGCCATCGATGGTGTTGGAATTCCTGCTGCGCCAGCATGCCGCCACCGGCGAGGATCGGCCGCTCGCGATGGTGATCGGTACCTGCGCGGCGATGGCACGGGGCGGTCTGTACGACCAACTCGCAGGCGGCTTCGCCCGTTACTCTGTCGACGCCGCGTGGGTGGTGCCGCACTTCGAGAAGATGCTGTACGACAACGGCCAACTCCTGCGGGTGTATCTGCACCTGTGGCGGGCCACCGGTGATGAGTTGGCGCTGCGGGTGGTGCGTGAGACCGCCGGTTTTCTGCTGCGCGATCTTCGGACGCCCGACGGGGGATTCGCATCCGCACTTGATGCCGACACCGACGGGGTCGAGGGACTGACCTACGCCTGGACGCCTGCCCAGCTGGTCGAGGCCCTGGGTGAGAGCGACGGAATCGAAGCGGCGCACCTGCTGGGGGTGACCGAACGGGGCACCTTCGAGCACGGTTCGTCCACGTTGCAACTGCCTGCAGATCCCGCGGACCGGCCACGCTTCGACGCGATCCGCAGTCGACTGCTGACCAGCCGGGCAACCCGTCCCCAGCCGGCCCTGGACGACAAGGTCATCGCGGCCTGGAACGGCCTGGCCATCGCTGCCCTCGCCGAAGCCGGTGCGCTGCTCGACGAGCCTGAATTCGTGACGGCCGCCCGGGACTGTGCGGACTTCGTGCTGCGGACGCACCTCGTCGACGGCCGGCTCCGGCGCGCGTCCAGGCATGGTGTGGTCAGTGCCGCGGCCGGGGTCGCCGAGGATTACGGCGATCTTGCCGAGGGGCTGCTGGCGCTGCATCAGGCGACCGGTGAACCTCGTTGGCTCGAATCGGCCGGCACACTCCTCGATCTGGCGGTGACACATTTCTCCGATCCGGAAGGAGGATTCTTCGATACCGCCGGCGATGCTGAGGCGCTGTTCGCCCGGCCCCGGGACCCGTCGGACAACGCCGCTCCCGGTGGCCAATCCGCCTTGGCGGGTGCGCTGCTGACCTATTCGGCACTCGTCGGCTCCTCGACCCATCGTCGGTTGGCCGACGCCGCCCTCTCGGCCGCCGGGGCGCTGGCCGTCCGGGAACCACGTTTCGCCGGCTGGACCCTCGCTGCTGCGGTCGCCGCGCTGACCGGTCCGCTGCAGGTCGCGGTGGTAGGGGCGGACGAGAATGCGCAGACCCTGCTGGCGGTGGCCCGAAGCAGTACCTCTCCTGGCCTGGTGTCGGTACTGGGGGTGCCTGATGCCGCCGGGATCCCGCTGCTCGCAGATCGTCCGCTGGTGAACGGCGCCTCGGCTGCCTACGTGTGCCGGGGCTTCGTGTGTGACCGTCCGGTGAGCACCGCCGAGGACCTGCGGTCGCTGGTGAACTGACCGCCGACCGGTCGTTCCTGGCGGAGTGGGCCTCGCCTAGGGTTGCCGGTATGGCACCGGATTCTCAGTTGCGCGCGGGCATTGTCGGGTTCGGCTTCGCCGGGCGGATCTTTCACGCACCGTTTCTCGCCGCAGCGGGCTTCGACGTGGCGGGGATCTGTACCGGCAACCCCGAGCGGGCTGCGCAGGCCCGCGCGGAGTATCCGGGTGCTGAGATCGTCGCCGACGCCGAGCAACTGATCGGCCGGGAGGACCTCGACCTGATCGTGATCGCAACGCCGAACTCGTCCCATACCGAGTTGGCCTGCGCAGCTCTGGAAGCGGGCCACGACGTGGTGGTGGACAAACCCTTCGCCCCCACCGTCGCCGAGGCCGAACGCATCATCGCCACCGCGGCGGACACCGGTGGCGTGCTCTCGGTGTTCCAGTCCCGCCGCTTCGATTCCGACTTCAGGACGGTCCGGGAGGTCTTGGGCTCCGGCGAGCTGGGTGCCGTCCACCGCTTCGAATCCCGTTACGAACGTTGGCGACCGGCGGTCGGCCAGAACTGGCGCGAATCCGATGACCCGGCCCTGGCCGGCGGGCTGCTGTTCGACCTGGGCAGCCATCTGGTGGACCAGTTCATCAACCTCTTCGGTGCACCGGACCAGGTGTACGCGGAAGTGAAGAGACGACGCCCGGGCGCCCTGGTCGACGACGATGTCTTTCTGGCGCTGCAGGCCGGCTCCGTCACAGGGCACCTGTGGATGAGTGCGCTGGCTGCGGATCCGGGCCCACGGTTCCGGGTGCTCGGCGATCGGGCGGCCTTCTCCAAGAGCGG
>JBBQFE010000573.1:0-2414 GCA_038321605.1 Mycobacteriales bacterium
AGGCCGCTGCCCTGGCCGCCCGCGAGCAGCTCACCATCGACGTGCACGCCCCCGTGGAGCGCGTCGTGCTGTCCCCGGAGGTCGAGGAGCAGACCTACCGCGTCGTCCTCGAGGCCCTGAACAACGCGGTGAAGCACGCTCGCGCCACACGGCTGGACGTGACCCTCGGTGCCGGTGTCGACGTGCTGCGCGTGGCGGTCGTGGACGACGGCAGCGGGTTCGACCCGGCCACGCCGCACCCGGGCCACCTGGGGATGAGCACGATGCGCGAGCGAGCAGCCGCGATCGGCGGGGAGCTGGTGGTCGACTCCGCCCCCTGGGAGGGCACCCGCGTGGCGCTGCACGTCCCGCTGGGCTGACCACCGCATACGTCATCTGGCCGAGGACGCGTCGGCCATTGCTCACGGCGCTCGGCGTCGTGAGCGCCGACGCGGTGGCGGCGCCGTTCGCGGAGTCTGGACAGGTCGAAACGTCCTGCCTCCCAAGGAGACTCACCATGAACACCGCCCAATGGCTGCTCAACATCATCCTGCTGGTGTGGGTCCTCGCCCGCAACCTCGGCACCCACCGCATCACCCCCACCACGTTCCTCGTGCCCGTCGCGGTCGTCGTCACCGTCGGCCTGGCCTACCTGCGCCACGTGCCCACCGTGGGTCACGACGGCAGACTCGAAGCCATCGGGGCCCTCGCGGGACTCGTGCTCGGGTCGGTGTCCGCGACCTCCACCCGGGTCTGGCGCCGCGAGGGTCGCCTGGTGGTCTCGGCCGGGGCCGCGTTCGCCGCCCTGTGGATCGCGGTGATCGGCGGCCGGATGCTGTTCGCCCAGTGGGCGACCCACGCCGGCGCACGCACCATCGGGGAGTTCTCGATGCGCCACCAGATCACCGGTGCCGACGCGTGGACCGCGGCGTTCGTCCTGATGGCGCTGGCCATGGTGATCACCCGGGCGCCCTGGGTCTGCGACTCTCACGCCGGGTCGCCGTCGTGATCGGGGCGATGATCCTGGTCGCCACCGGCACCACCGAGGCCCTCAACTCGGCCCACGCCGCAAGCTCGACCCTCAGCATCGTGCTCGGAGCGGGGTTCCTGCTACTGACCTCGGCCTTCGCCGCCGCCAGTCAGGAGTCGCACACCCGGAGCCTCGAGCTGCTGCGACAGGAGGAGGCCACCCGCGCCGCCCATGAGGAGGCTGCGGCCCTCGCCGAACGCGGCCGGCTGGCCCGCGAGCTGCACGACGTCCTCGCCCACACCCTCTCCGGGCTGTCCCTTCAGCTGGAGGGCGCCCGGCTGATGGCAGAGCGGACGTCTGCCGACCCGGCGCAGCTCGAGCAGATCGTGCACGCCGGCCGGCTGGCCCGCGAAGGGCTCAACAGTGCCAAGAGCGCCGTCTCGACCCTGCGCGGCGATGCCCTGCCAGGACCGGCTCAGCTGCCTGATCTGGTTGACAATGCCTGCCGCAGCGGACTTCTCGCGACATTCTCGGTGCTCGGTGACCCTTGTCCGGTCGCCGGCGAGACCGGCCTTGCGATCTATCGCACCGTTCAGGAAGCCTTGACCAACACCACGAAGTACGTGGGTCGCGGCGCCTCCGCCACCATCCTCCTCACCTGGTCCGGCGACGCCGTCTCCGTCGAGATTGCCGACAGCGGCGGGGTTTCCGGCCCCGCGGCCTCGCCCTCTGGCGGCTTCGGCCTCGCCGGCCTCAGCGAACGGGCGACTCTCGCCGGTGGCCGGTTCGAGGCCGGGCCGCAAGACGACGGCTGGCGAGTCAGCCTGAACATGCCCCTCACCCCACTGGCCGTTCGATGATCCGGGTCCTGATCGCCGATGACCAGAAGGTCGTACGCGACGGGCTCGCGATGCTGCTCGGGCTGCTCGACGGCATCGAGGTGGTCGGCGTGGCCATCGACGGAGCGGATGCCGTACGCCAAGCGGCTGCGCTGGATCCGGACGTCGTGCTGATGGACCTCAACATGCCCAACGTCGACGGCGTCGAGGCCACCCGGCAGCTGCTGGGCAGGCGAGCAAAGGTCGTCGTGCTGACCACCTACGCCGACGACGACTGGGTGTTCCGCGCCCTCCAGGCCGGCGCTCGGGGATTCTTGACCAAGGACGCTGGCGCTGAGCAGATCCGGGGCGCCATCGTCACGGTCGCCGGCGGTGAGGCGCAGCTCGACCCGTCCGTACAGCGCCGTCTGCTCGAGGCGCTCGCCGCTGGAGCGCCGACCGCGGTGATCCCCGTACCCGAGGACGACCTGACCGCCCGTGAGCTCGAAGTCCTGGTAGAGATCGCTGCCGGGCGGTCCAACTCCGAGGTGGCCTTGGCGCTGTTCGTCAGCGAGGCCACGGTCAAGACGCACGTCAATCACCTGCTGGCCAAAACCGGCTGCCGCGACCGGGCCGCCCTGGTGGCC
>JBBQFE010000574.1:0-2407 GCA_038321605.1 Mycobacteriales bacterium
AGCCTGCTCGCCGCCGTCGGATCCACCGTCTCCCTAATGGTGGTCGGGTTCACCTTCGTGGCCCAGGACCGGCGACTCGCCCAGAGCGGACACTGGTCAGGGCAGACCCTGCGCCACGGCGGCACCATCTGGACCCCGGTCGCCGTCCTAGTCGTGGTGGCGGTGCTCGTCCTCGCGGCCCGCACCGCGCTGGCCGGATGGCGGCGGGTAGCGGCACTGCGGCAGGCCTTCCAGCTTGCGGCGGCCCTGCCCGCCTCCGGCGGGGAACTCGTCGTGCTGGACCTTCCCACGCGGCGGGCGCTGGCCGTACCGGGGCGGCCCGGGCGGATCTTGCTGTCCACCGGCCTGCTCCGGGCGCTGGATGCCGGTCAGCGCCGCGCGGTGCTGGCTCATGAGCGCTCCCACTTGAGGCACCGACATCACCTGCACCGGAGCATGACTCGCATCGCGGCCGCGGCGAACCCGCTGCTGCACCAGCTCCCCGCCGCCGTCGGCCTCGCCAGCGAACGGTGGGCCGATGAGGACGCCGCCGGCACCTGTCGACGCGACACCGTCGCCGACGCGCTCACCCTCGCAGGAGCCGACCAGACCCCAAATGTTGTCCTTGCCGACGGAACGGTCTTGGCCGCCGCCGATACCGAGGTGGCCGCGAGAATCGGTGCGCTACGGCGGCCAGTGCAGCCCCTGTCGCGCTGGCACCTGGCGGTCCTGTTCGGTCTGCTGACCGCCACCGCCCTGGCCACCTTCGCCGCGGCCCACGACACCGAACATCTTTTCGAACTCGCCCAATCCGCCTACCTCAACGGATCGCGCTAGCAGCCGCCGCACATTCAGTCCCGATGCGAACACAGCCCAAAGTCGCGCGACATCGGGGTTTCGCCGCGAACCACGTTGGATCACGGAGGGCCGGCCGAAAATCACGGCGAACAGTAAAACGCGCCGTGGGCGTGCAACCAGCCAGCCTGCCTAGAACGGCGGTGGCTGGAACGGGCAAACGCGACGCGATCACAGTCCGCAACTGCCGGCCGCGGGTTCTGCGGGTGCGCCGGGTTGGGGCACGCACGGTCGAGGGCCGGCTGGTTGTGGGCGTTGGGCTTTACACACCGCTGATGCGGTCGTCGCGTTCTACGACGCCTTGCCGGCCGTAGGCGTCGGTGGTGATGGCGGTGCTGCGGGCACGACGGGTGCGCGGCATGAAGATGAGCAGAGACAGCAGGATGACCAGGACACCACCGCCCATTAGGATGAACCCGATGGTGGTAAGGTCGAAGTGGTTGAGATTGGCTTTGAGGCCGAACGCCAAGACTGCGCCGGCGATGATTAGGAAGACACCTAGACCAATACCCATGATGCATTCTCCTTCAAATCAGTGATGCGGTGTAGCCGCACGAGTAATTGAGAGTAACTGCGGCGGTAGCCATCTTTGGTAGTGCGCAGCACGTTTCACTCCTCCGGGTGTTGCCCATTCACCCGGGTCAGTCTTTCTTACACGACGTGACCACGCGAAGGAGAACACCCCGAGCATGACCAGCCCAGCGCCGTCAGGGCCAGTAGGACCGGTCCGAAGCTTTACTGGCGCAGGGTCCGCAGATCTGTGTCCAGGCCGCCGACCTTCTGGCGGCCACCGGATTGTCAGTTTCACCGACGGCAGAGATTCAAAACCAATTCCTGCGTCCGCCGACGCCCCGGCCGGTGGTCCCGGCAGCAGCAGGATCGCTGTCTTTATGACTGCAAGTGTACCCAGGAGCAAGGAGGCGCCGGGAGGATCCTCCGACTATGGCCAGGCTGGGCTGGACCCGAACGAATCGCGGCGTACGAGCGTGTCCTCCGGCGGATCCAAGTACAAACCGTCGACGTCGATTAACTTCTCCTCGAACTTGGGATCATTCGAGAGTTTAAATGTCTTCACCAAATGCGGCCGCAAACCTCGGGCCGACCACCCCCGCTGCATCGTCGCCGACGAAACAAACTGGCCCAGCCCGGCCCACCGGCTACCGGGCGCTCCGGATCCGCGACACCTTCTGACTCATCGGAATCCGCCGCAGGCGTGGCTGGTCGATAGCCTACGGGACCTGGTCAGGTCGGCGGAGACCGCCAACCGGGAGCGCTGCTTTGAGCGGTTGGGTGGTGATCTCGGGTGAGTGGGCGAGCTGACAAACCTGGACCGGGCTGGGCGGCAATGTCCCCCGCTGTCAACTGGACCTGGCAGTCGCCGCAAATGAATTCGGGCTTTACCGGCCCGCCGCAGTCGCGGTGGCGCAGTAGCCGTGGGGGGCCGGCCGGTTCGGGGTAGTACCGGTCTCCCCACCACAGCAGGTGGGCGATCACCGGGGTCAGGGCGCGACCTTTGTCGGTGAGGTAGTAGGCGAAGCGTTCGGGTCGCTGCTGGTAGGCCCTCCGTTCCAGG
>JBBQFE010000575.1:0-2400 GCA_038321605.1 Mycobacteriales bacterium
CGCGAGGTGGTGCTGATCCATCACACCGAATGCGGCATGCAGAACTTCGACGACGCGGCCTTCCGCGCCGACCTCGAGGCCGAGAGCGGTGTGGCCCCCACCTGGGACGTGCCCGGGTTCACCGACCTGCAGAGCACGATGCAGCGCTCGTTGCGAACCGTCCGGGACTGCCCCTGGATCGCACACCGCGAGGATGTCCGAGGCTTCATCTTCGACGTCGCCACCGGCCGCATGACCGAGGTGCGCTGAGCCTCGGCTGCACTCCTGACCTCAGACGGTTGCCCGTCCGGTCATTCAACTTCGGATGATCTGCTGACATCCGCGTCATCACAACACCCACCGAGCGTCTAACTCCTGGCCGGCTCCCGCGCTGGTCGAGGCGCGTGCCCTCTGCACGGGCCGTCCTTGTCTATGCCAATCGGGGGATTGACGTGCGTTACCTGAGGTCTGTTCTGTCCAGCGTGGCTGTCATTGCCGCAGCCCTGCTGATCGCTCTGATCGGATCCGGTGGCCAAGCGTCCGCCGCGACGATCCCCGGCGCGATCACCTCCATCACCACCACCCAGACCACTGTCGCCCAGTGGGATGTCGTTCACTTCGACTGCACCTGGGCCGTCCCTGCCGGCGCCGCCGCAGGTGACACCTTCACCATGCAGCTGCCGCCGAAACTGAAGTGGTGGGGCTCGTCCGACTTCAACCTGACCGACCCGGCGGGCAACATCGTGGCAACGGCACACGCCAATGCCAACGGCCTGGTGGTCTTCACCCTGACCGACTACGTCAAGACGCATCCGGCCAACCTGCACGGCACCTGCAACTTCTCCACCCAGTACACGGCCGTGCAGACCCAGCCCGGACCGGAGACCCTCGAGTTCCAGGTCGGATCCCAGGTGCACCGGGTCCCCGTGATCGATGCCGGACCATGCACCGTGAACTGCGAGCCTGTGATCACCAAGGCCACCAAGATCATCCGGTGGCGCGATCAGCAGCAGACCTCGCTGCGCTCAGGCATCTCGACCCCGAAGCTGACGGCCCAGACGAACAACGTGACCATCACCGACACCCCCAGCGCGGGGTTGGCCCTGGACTGTTCGACCGCGGTGGGGCTGGTCGGCACCCACCTCAACACCAACAGGTCTGTCGCAACACCGAACGACAGCGCCTTGTACCCGCCGAGCATCAGCTGCTCGGCGACCCTGCTCACCGCGACCTGGAGCGGCGTACCTGCCGGTGAGTACGTCCAGGTCTGGGTTACCAGCGTTGTCACCGATATGTCACTGCAGACCTACACCAACAACGGAAACGTCACCATCAACGGCAGCTCGAAGCCGGTCACCGCGCAGGCGGTCCGCAAATCTGCCACCGGCACCGGCGAGGGCACCGGCACCACCTCGCCGCCGACTCCGACGCCGACTCCGACCCCCAAGCCGACGGTCAGCCCGAAGACTCCCGCCACCGCGCCCCAGACCGCGGCGAGCCCGGCCGCGACCAGCCAACTCGCCTTCACCGGCTCGGTGAGTGCGGTCGGTCTCGGGCTCGTCGCGGTATTGCTCGGTTCGGGTGCGCTGTTGCTGGTGATCGGACGGCGCCGGGGTGTGTATGCCGCCTGAAGCGTGCAGAGTGGAGGAGTGCCAGTTCTGTCAGCTGACGTCCGCTCTGCCCACCCTGCAGCGCCCCGGGCCGAACTGCGGGTCGCTCGGTGCTGAGTTCGGACCGGTCCTCCGACGCGGTGCCGCACGCTCGCCTGGTCGACGAGCTGCGGGCCGCGGGCTGCGTGTTTGCCGAGGACGAGGCGGCGCTGCTGGTCGGGGCGGCGACCATACCGGCTGAGCTGGCGGCGCTGGTGACCCGGCGCGTCTCGGGTGAGCCACTGGAGTACGTCCTCGGGTGGGCCGAATTCTGCGGCCTTCAGGTCAGGGTCCGCGGCGGTGTGTTCGTTCCCCGCCGCCGCTCGGAACTCCTGGTGAGCGAGGCCGTCGAGGCGGCGTGGCGGGCACCTGAACCGGCCACCGTGGTCGACCTGTGCTGCGGATCCGGTGCCCTGGGCGCAGCGGTGGCCGCCGCGATGGCCCGCAGGGGTCGAGCGCTTCGGCTGTACGCGGTCGACATCGATCCGGAGGCGGTGCGGTGCGCGCTCGAAAATATCGGAGCTGACGTCGGCCAGGTGTTCGTCGGCGACCTCTACGACGCGTTGCCCGCCGGACTTCGGGGCCGTGTCGACGTGCTGATGGTCAACGCCCCGTACGTACCCACCGGCGCCATCGCCCTGATGCCCCCCGAGGCGCGGCTGTACGAACACCGGGTGGCGCTGGATGGCGGAGCGGACGGTCTGGACCTGCAGCGGAGGGTCATCGCCGCGGCGCCATCGTGGTTGGCGGCCGACGGGCCGCTGCTCATCGA
>JBBQFE010000576.1:0-2393 GCA_038321605.1 Mycobacteriales bacterium
AGCCGGGTTCAGGAATTGCCGAAGGACGCCTTCCCCACCGGCGCCGTCTACGGCAACCTCACCTACGCCGGACTGCGGTTGATCACGTGTGGCGGGTCCTTCGATCCGCAGGCGCGCAGCTATCGGGACAACATCGTCGCCTACGCCGAACTCGTCGGCAGCCGGACCACGGGGAAGGCGTAGCGGGGGAAGGACCCGCTCGCGTCCACCTGCTCGGCGTTCGACACAGGACGTAAGACGTCGAGACGACCACGCCGACGGTCCTCGAGAGGTAGGGGCATCATCTCCCTTGCATCCATCGAACGACGGGGAGTCGGGCAGATGTCGCTGTGAGTAAGCGTCGGCAGACCAACGAACTCGTCACGACCTGTGCCTACTCAACCGGTGCGCCGCCTGGCGGAGCCGCACGGGACGAGATTCGGTGGAATGAGACGGCTCGCCGCCGACCTCTACAACGACTCCGCGACTCTGTTCCCACGTGTGACGCCCGGTCGCGCCCCCGCGTAGTCATTGGGCTGGACTCCCTGCGGCCCCTGTGGGACTAATGCGCGCAGTCGGGGCGCACCCTGCGTCGTCCCACGAGGAGAAGCCATGGTCACGCTGGTGCCGCCCGTCCTTACCGAGCAGCTCCCCAAGGTCATCGGCCGCCTCGGCCTGAGGCCGCCGTACCTGCCCGGCGGTGCCGGTCGCGTTCAGCTGCTGACCCGCAGACGGGCTCGTGCTCCGGCGAAGAGTCGGGGCTGCCCGTCGTGGTCCGTCTGGTGCTGCCGGGTGCTCTGAGCTGCGGGTTCGCCGGGTGGGAGTGATGCAGCGGCATGGCTTGCGGTGTGCCGAAGTCCCGGACGACCGCCGGGGACGTCGGTAAGGAAACAAGAGCCTGTCTGCCGCGACAGCGATTCCCAACAGCGCTGCCTGAGGTCCTTGTCGACCACGGCGTCAACGCGCCGCGCAGGTGTCCCTCGTGGTCTCTGACGACGGGGCCGCCGCCGCGGATGAGCACGGATCGATGTCGCAGCAGCTGGTCGATCGATTCCTCCTCGACCAGGCGCATCGGGATGGGGGAGGGGCGACGGACGCCAGCGGGCCGCGTCGCGGGCGACGGCTCAGCCGTGCAGGTTTGCCATCGGGTCCGAACGCTCGCGCGGGTAGACCGGGCCGACCGAACTTGGTCGGCTCCCGGAAGGCGGATCGGCTGCGTCGACGAGCACGTGGGTGACCAGGCTAATGGCGGGTTTGGTCACGCCCTCGTTCCGCAGGACTGCTCTAGGCAGTATCCGATCATGCCCTGTGTCTGGGCGCCGAGTTCGTCGAGGGATAGCGGCTCGGGCTCGTTCGCCAGCGGCGCTAGGGCCTGCGCGACCGCGCGCTCTTGGATCAGTTGGACGCGGCAACGGGCTAATCGCCGGGTTCGATGGGCGTTCGCCGAGGGCGACGACGATGCGCATGTCCGGTGCGATGCGGACGTCCATCCGCAGTCCCTCGGTCCGATGTCCCGACCGAGGCGGAACAGCATGCCTGCTCGTACTTCGCGGCGATACGGCGTCTTCGTTTCCGGGCTAGCTGAATGTCCAGCACCTTCTGGGTGCGGCGGGTCCGGCCCGACGTGCATTGCGGGACAGGTGTTCTCCCGAGGAGATCGCCCCGCTGAGCAGGACTAACGGCGATTTCCGCACGAATCAGGGCTGGGACTGCGATTCGCGACTCCCCCACCGAGCGGGTGGGCTTCGCCGACGGTCCTCGCGCCCGGGCCGCCGCCGACGTAGGTTGGAGACGCTGAACATTCAGCCGTGCCCGGGTCGGGGTTGCCGCGGTCGTCGCCGCAGCCCTGGAGCGTTCCGCTCGCCGTCGGGTACCTCGGTGACCTCTCCGAGAGATGCCAATTGTCCGCGTACACGCTGACCGTGTTCGACCGGGTTCCTGGCTGCCGACAGCGCCGCCGTCGCTCGGTCGGCCAGGTCGTCGCCACCAAGTATGAAGTGCTCGTGGAGCAAGCGCACGCCGGCGAGCGAATGAACTTCTCGCGACCATGCCGCAGGAGGCGACGACCTGACACCTCGTACCACCCAACCTCTGCACCGCACCCGATGATTCGGAAAACGAATTGGCACCCGCAGCTCGAGGAGACGATATTCAATGACAAGTGACGACAACGCCACGCTCTACACGCTGGGCGACCGCGGTCAGACGGTCGACGGATCGGCAAACGATGTCCGCGGCCGCGAGGTCAAAGACAAGGACGGTGCCGGCATCGGCAAGGTGGCCGACCTCCTCGTCGACGACCGAGAAGGGAAGGTCCGCTTTCTGCTGGTCGAACACGGCGGATTCCTCGGCTTCGGTGATACGAAGACCCTGATACCGGTCGACGCCGTCACCAAGATCACCGAGTCCGAGGT
>JBBQFE010000577.1:0-2384 GCA_038321605.1 Mycobacteriales bacterium
GACTGTCCAAGTCCTACGGCTCGCTGGAGGTCTTCGCAGGCGTCGATCTGGCTGTGGACCGGGGCACCCGGGTAGTGGTCCTCGGGTTGAACGGTGCGGGCAAGACAACCCTGCTCAGGCTGTTGGCCGGCGCCGAACCGGCGGACACCGGTGAGGTGCTCCCGGGTCACGGCCTGCGGTTGGGATACTTCGCACAGGAGCACGAGACTCTCGAGTCCGACCGCACCGTGCTCGAGAACATGCGCAGTGCGGCGCCGGATCCGGCGGACCTGCAACTGCGCAGTGTGCTCGGTGCCTTCCTGTTCTCCGGCGACGACGTCGACAAGCCCGCCGGTGTGCTGTCTGGCGGTGAGAAAACCCGGTTGGCGCTGGCCATGCTGGTGACCAGCGCGGCCAACGTGCTGCTGCTGGACGAGCCCACCAACAACCTGGACCCGGCCAGCCGCGATCAGGTGCTGGACGCGCTGCGCCACTACAGCGGCGCGATCGTGCTGGTCACCCACGATGAGGGTGCGGTGGAGGCGCTGAGCCCGGACAAGGTGATCCTGCTGCCCGACGGCATCGAGGACAACTGGAGCGCCGACCTGGCAGACCTGATTGCACTGGCCTAGCCATTGCGCTCGGCCCGTCCCGGCTGCTAGCAAGGGCTTGTCACCGTGCAGCCGAGCAGGGGAGCGACCGTGGCCGATCTCAAAAAGGGTGCCAGGATAGTCGGTGCCGACCGGGTCGAACTCGCCTCTGCGGTGCGCCGCCAGTACGAGCTCGGCAGCAGCATCCGCGACCTCGCCGAGAGAAACGGCAGGTCCTACGGTTTCATCCATCGGCTGCTGAGCGAGAATGAGGTCAGCCTCCGCGGACGCGGCGGTGCCACCCACCGAAAGAAGAAGCCGTCCTGAACGCCGAACTGATCCCCGCCATCCCACCCGAGGCGGGCTTCGAAGTCATGCTGTCCGGTCCCGCCGAGGCTCCGACCATCGCCACGATCACCCTGAACCGACCTGAACGGCGCAACTCCCAGACACCCCACACCTGGCTCTGGCTCGCCCGGGTGGTGAATGCGCTGCCCGGTTCGATCAGGGTGCTGTTCATCACCGGGCAAGGTCCCTCCTTCTCCGCGGGTCTGGACAAGTCGGAGTTCACCGCCGCCGGGTCCGATGAGGCACCGGGACTGGCAGGGATCGCGCACGCAACTGCGGCCCAGGCCGACGAGGCGATCGCCTCGTATCAGGAGGCCTTCAATCTCGGGTCGCGTCCTGGTCTGGTGAGCATCGCGCTCGTGCAGGGCTACGCCGTGGGTGCCGGCTTCCAGTTGGCGTTGAGCTGTGACATCCGGATCGTCACCGAGGACGCCCAGTTCTCGATGGCCGAGGTGACTCTCGGGTTGGTACCGGACCTGGGCGGCACCAAGCGCCTCGTCGAGCTGGTGGGCTATTCACGGGCCGCGAGCATCTGCCTGACCGGGCGTCGGGTCTCGGCAGCCGAGGCCGACCAGATCGGTCTGGTGACCGCGGTCGTGCACGCCGATCAGCTGGCCGCGGCGGGCGATCAGTTCGCGGCGCAGATCATGGCGATGCCCCGATCCGCGGTGGCCGAGACCAAGGCGCTCCTGCTCGCAGCAGCCGATAACAGTCACGCGGATCAGCAACTGGCCGAGCGGACCGCCCAGTACCGCCAGCTGCGTGAGCTGGCGGGCTTGGACTCCGAGGACTGAGCGCGATTACCCCCTGCGCGAAATACCGCGGTCACGGCCATGGGCGGCACCCCGCGCGGCGATACTTGATGTCGTGATGTGTCGATGATGCCCGGCGGTGGTATGGGTCACGGCGGTTACTCGATGATGCGCTCGGCGCGGCGCGACCCGCAGTTGTCCCGCAAGGTCCTGCGCGACGGCACGGCACGACGGGTCCTCGAATTCGCCAGGCCGTACCGGCGAGAGCTGATCTTCTTCACCGTCATCATCTGCCTCGATGCACTGATTGGGGTCGCCACCCCGGTGCTGGCGGGGCGTGTCGTCAACCAGATCACCACGCACGGCAAGGTTCGTACGGTCGTGTGGATCGCGATCATCATCGCCGTGCTGGCAGTCGTCGACGCGGTCTTCTCCTATGCCCAGCGCTGGTATTCGGCCCGTATCGGTGAGGGTCTGATCTTCGACCTGCGATCCAGTGTGTTCGCCCATGTGCAGCGGATGCCGTTGGCGTTCTTCACCCGCACCCAGACCGGCGCCCTGGTCAGCCGGCTGAACAGCGACGTGTTGGGCGCCCAGCAGGCGTTCACGTCGACCTTGTCCGGCGTGGTGAGCAACGCCGTCAGCCTGGTGTTCACCGCGGCGGTGATGTTCACCCTGTCCTGGCAGATCACCGCGCTGGCGCTGGTGATGCTGC
>JBBQFE010000578.1:0-2384 GCA_038321605.1 Mycobacteriales bacterium
GTTGTGGCCGGCACGTGGCAGACGTGATGGCAGATGTGCCCTCGAACCAGCGGTGCAGGTGCGAGCCCGAGCCACGCAAGAGCCTGCTTGACCGACTTCGCAGAAGCTGACCACATGGCGGCCACAAGCTGACCAAAGGCCGAAGCGGCGCTGCCCTCACTGCGGCAAGCAAACCCCCAGGGCAACCGAATCCTCAGGTCAACCGAACCCCCAGGGCAACCGAATCCTCAGGTCAACCGAATCCTCAGCTCGAGCGGCCATTCAGCTGTTGCAGCGCGTGGGTGAGCAGAGCAAGCGCCTGACCGGCGACGTCGGCCAGCACCGGGTTGTCACTCAGCTGGCTCATGATGGCGGGGTTCATCGCTTCGACGAGGGTGTGGTTGTCGTCCAGTGTGCGGACGACGACGTTGCAGGGCAGCAGCACTCCGACGGAGGGTTCGGCGGCCAGGGCTTGGGAGGCGAGTTGTGGGTTGCAGGCACCGAGGATCAGGTGTGGTGCGAGGTCGAGGTCGAGGTCGAGTTTGGTCTTCATGGTCGCGGCGATGTCGATCTCGGTGAGCACCCCGAAGCCCTGCTCGGACAGCGCCGCGCGGGTGGCGGCGACGGTGTCGGCGAAACCGGATTCGACGGTCGTGGTGAGCGCGTAGTCGGTCATGGTTGAGTGTCCCATTCTTGAGGGTTGCTGGGTTGCTGGTTGCTGGGTTAGTGGGAGAAGCGGACGTCGGGCAGGAGCCGTCCGAGCCAGCGGGGCTGGTGCCACGCGCCGTGGCCGGTGACCCGCAGGACGACCGGGAGCAGGATGAGCCGGATCAGTAACGCGTCCAGGAAGACGGCGATGGCCAGGATGATGCCCATTTCTTTCGGGGCCAGGGGCCCAGACAGTGCGAAGGTGAGGAACACCGCGACCATCACCCCGGCGGCGGCGACCACGACCCGGCCCGAGGTGCGTAGCGCGGTCCGCATGGCCTGCTGCGGGTCACCGGTCCGGTCGTAGGTCTCGCGAGCGGCTGAGAGCAGGAACAGGGTGTAGTCCATCGCCACACCCGAGAGCATCGCGCCGAAGAACAGCGGAGCCCAGGCGTCGATGAAGCCCTGCGGTTCGAAGTGCAGCAGCCCGGACAGGTGCCCGTCCTGAAAGATCAGCTTCGCGACCCCGAACGCACCGGCGATGCTGGCGAGGTTGGTGACGACGCCGGCGAACGCGATCAGCGGGCTGCCCAGGGCGATGAGCAGCAACAGGAAGCCGAGACCGATGAGGAGACCGAACACCAGCGGCGTCTTGGCCGACAGGGCCTTCTCCAGGTCGTGGTTCTCCGCTGCGGCTCCGCCGACGAGTGATCCCGCGGGCAGGTCGTGGCGGATCCGGTCGATCGTGGCGCCGGTCGCGGGGGCGGACGCGTCGGTGGTGGGCAGCGCCAGGGTCATGCTCCAGCCGTTGGCGGTGCCGGCCGGGATGGCCGCGGCGATGCCCGGTTCGTGCGCGAGAACCGTCTGCGCCTGTGGGGCGTCGGCGGTGGGGGTGAGCACGGACAGCATGCCCGGCGCGCCCTTGCCGAAGCTGGACACGACCTGGTTGTAACCGGCCCGGGCGGTCTGGTCGGTCGGGATGATCGCGATCGAGGGCATCCCGGTACGCAGCGACAGCACCGGCAACGACAACACCGCCAGGACGACGAGCACCAGCGCAGCAGCCAGCCACGGTCGGCGGTGCACCCCGGCACCCCAGTGATGCATGACCTTCTCCAGGCCACGGAAGCCGTGGCCGTGACCGTGCCGCGGGACCGCGGCCGGCGAAGTGCCCACGGTTGTGTCGGTGGCCGGGTGGACGCTGTTCTCACTCGCGGGGCTCTGGTCGGGGGGCACGGAGCCCCGCGAGCGGGTCAGGAACGCCGGCACGCCGACACGGGCGAAGTTGAGGTGTCCGAAGTTGATTCGGCCGGAGTCGATCCGGCGGCCGAGCTTGCCCAGCACCGCGGGCAACAGTGTCAGGGTCGCAGCGAGGACGAAGATGACCGCGAGCATGATGCCCAGGGCCATGCTCCGAAACGCCGGGCTCGGCACCAGCAACACCGTCGACAGCGACACCAGCACGGTCAGGCCGGAGAACGCGATCGCCTTGCCCGCGGTGGCCATCGTCTCGGCCACCGCCGCCACCGAGGCGTGCACCGGGTCGGGGTCATCTGCGCGTGCCGCCAGCGCTGCCCGGAACCTCACGACCAGGAACAGGGCGTAGTCGATGCCCAGCGCCAGGGCGAACATCATCGCGAAGTTCAGCGCCCAGATACTCACCGGCGCCAGCCGGGTCGACAGCACCAGCGCACCGGCGGCGGACAGCAGCCCGACCATGGTCAGCATCAGCGGCAGCCCGGCGGCGACCAGGCTGC
>JBBQFE010000579.1:0-2378 GCA_038321605.1 Mycobacteriales bacterium
CCGACAGTGCTGTGAGCTCGGCGCCCCGACGCGATCGGACGAACACCAGGGTGCGGGCACCGGCGATGACCAGCTCGGCGAGCAGCCTGGCCGCCTCGGAGCCGGCCGCACGCCGGACCGGAGCGCCGTTCTCGCCGCGCAACGGGGTCAACGGCGGTTCCCAGAGCGCGAAGGTGCGCCTGCCCCGGGGTGCCGAGTCGGACTGCACGGCGCTGACCGGCAGGCCGATCAGTTTCGACGCCGAGGTCTCCGGTGAGCGGGAGGTCGCCGAGGCCAGCACGAAGACCGGCGAGGCACCGTAGGCCGCGCACAGCCGCCGCAACCGCCGGATCACCAACGCGACGTGTGAGCCGAACATGCCTCGGTAATGGTGGCACTCGTCGATGACCACGAACCGCAGCCTGCGTAGCAGCGGAGCCCATCGCGTGTGCTGGGCCAGCACCGTCCGGTGCAGCAGGTCCGGGTTGGACAGCACCACGTTGGCGTGTCTGCAGACCCAGTCCCGCTGCTCGGTCGGCGTGTCACCGTCCAGGGTGGCGGCCCGGATGCCGGGCAGCTGCAGGGCGTCGATGGCCCGCAGCTGATCGGTCGCCAGCGCCTTCGTCGGTGACAGGTAGAGCGTGCGCGCCCGCGGATCGGCCAGGACCGCAGACAGGGCGGGTAGCAGGTATGCGAGGGACTTGCCGGTGGCGGTCCCGGTCGCGATGACGGTGTTCCGACCGGCCCACGCCTGTTCCGCGGCCAGCACCTGATGCGGCCAGGGTCGCTGCACGCCCGACACGCCGAGCGCCGCCACGAACTCGGCAGGAACCCAGCTCGGCCAGCCGGCGAAGACCTCGGGCTGGGCCGGCAGTTGCTCGAGATGGCAGAGCGGGCTCTGCTGCGGTCCGCCGGACGACAGCAGCAGAGCCAGGAGCGGATGGTCGACTTCGATGATGAGAGCGCTTTCGGTTTGTAGTTCAACAGGATCGGACGCGCAAGCTGTGGCACCATGAGCCCAGTCGGCCGGACGTCAGGACTACCCACATTGTCGCGGACGTGACGGTTCAATCTGGGAGTGCGCGCGTGAGGGGGCCGATGTGGACCTGAGCTTGACTGAGAGCACGATCGAATCACAGCTGGTCGTCGCTGTTCACGGTGACGTCGACGTCCATTCCGCGCCACACCTGAGGGACCGGTTGATCGCCGCCATCGACGCCGGTTCCACCGCGGTGGTGGTCGACCTCACCGACGTGGCCTTCATCGACTCGACCGGACTGGGCGCGCTGGTCGCAGCGCGCAATCACGCCGAGGAGCGGCAGGCCTCGCTGCGCCTGGTGTGCTCCAGCGAGCGGCTCCTGAAACTGTTCCGGATCACCGGTCTGCACGAGGTGTTCGCGATCTTCGACTCGGTGGCCCGCGCGGTTGCCGCCGGCACGTCCGGCTCGTTGCAGTCCGGCACTTCGTGAACCTGGGCAACCGGTTCGGTCCGGACGAACAGCGCTGGCAGTTAAGAACGAACAGCCGCAGCCGGTAGGAACGTAACACCGGTGATCGTCGGGAAAAATAGTGACCCAGGCCACCCCCGGTTGTCCGGCTCGTCCCATAGACTCCGCCGAAGCCGCTCCGATCAGTGAGCTGACACACAGCGCAGAAGATCTGTGCCGATTTGACGTGTCCGCCGCTGCAGGGCGATTCCGACTCGAGTCTCGATGGACGAAGGAGTTCCTCGCATGGCTTTGCCCCACGCGTCGTCCGTGATTGCCGCATCGGCCTTCACGTCCGGCGACAAGGGACTGGTAGTGGTGATCGGCCTGGTGGCCGTCATCGCGCTGGTCTTCTCCGTTGCCCTGTTCCGCGAAGTGCTGTCGGCCGATCAGGGCACCCCGAAGATGATCGAGATCGCCGAGGCGGTGCAAGAGGGCGCGCAGGCGTACCTCAAGCGCCAGTTCCGCACGCTGTCCGTCGTCGTCGTCGTGGTGTTCCTGCTGCTCTTCGCGCTGCCCGCGGACGACGCCGCCCAGCGCATCGGGCGGTCCATCTTCTTCCTGGTCGGCGCCGGCTTCTCGGCAGCCATCGGGTACTACGGCATGTGGTTGGCCACCCGGGCGAACCTGCGAGTGGCTGCCGCGGCGAACAACGAGGGACGTGAGCGGGCCATCCGGATCGCGTTCCGTACCGGTGGCGCCGTCGGCATGGCGACTGTCGGTCTCGGCCTGCTGGGTGTCGCGGTGGTCGTGTTCGGCTACACCAACAACGCGCCCAAGGTCCTCGAAGGCTTCGGCTTCGGCGCCGCCACGCTGGCGATGTTCATGCGGGTCGGCGGCGGCATCTTCACCAAGGCCGCCGACGTCGGCGCAGACCTCGTCGGCAAGGTCGAGGCGGGCATTCCTGAGGAC
>JBBQFE010000580.1:0-2363 GCA_038321605.1 Mycobacteriales bacterium
GGTTGCGCTTCGGAAAGCCCATCAGTAGCAGGGCCAGCTTGTTCTTGGCCTTACGCGCGTCCCAGTCCTCGCGCACCTCGGTGCCGCCGGCCACCTCGGTGAAGGTGTAACGCCAGATGTGGCCGTTGAAGTGACGCCAGCCGATCACCGAGGGCTCGTCGAACTCCACGACGGTGTTCAGGATCTTGTAGCTGGCGGCAAGGTGCATGTCCATCGCGAACTTGGCGCCCAACGACAACCGCTGGGGGCCGCCGGCACGGCTCGCCTTGACCGTGCCGCCACCGTCCATCGCCGGATGTTGTGAAGGGTCGGCGACGATGTCGAACAACCGCTGGCGATCGACCGGGATGACTGTGGAGACCGAGACCAGGTAGCGGGAGTGGGAGGGCATCCGTTAAGTCTCCCGGCCAGGCGGCAACCCGGCCATCTGAAGCAAGGTCCGGGCACCCGATAGTCGGCAGCCTCACAGCCGACCGCTACCGTTGACCAATGCAGTCCTGGAGCCCACCCGACTTCCCAATCCTGCCGGGCAAGGGCCGGCCGCTGCGGCTGTACGACACCGCCACGGACCAGATTCGCCCGACCGCACCTGGGCAGACTGCCAAGCTCTATGTCTGCGGCATCACGCCGTACGACGCCACCCACCTGGGTCATGCCGCTACCTACCTGGCGTTCGATCTGGTGCAACGGGTGTGGCTCGATGCCGGGCACCAGGTCCACTACGTGCAGAACGTCACAGACGTTGACGACCCGCTGCTGGAGCGCGCCAGGGACACCGGCGCGGACTGGACCGAGCTTGCCCAGCGCGAGACCAACCTGTACCGCGAGGACATGACGGCGCTGCGGGTACTGCCGCCCAAGGACTACATCGGCGTGGTCGAGGCGGTGGACGAGATCGCGGCCGTGGTGGCGAAACTGTTGGCGGATTCGCACGCCTACCGGCTGGACGACGACATCTACGCCGGGATCGGTGACAGCGGGCATTTCGGTTACGAGTCCCGTTACTCGCGAACCGAAATGCTGGAACTGTTCGCCGAACGCGGCGGCGACCCGGACCGCGCTGGAAAGCGGGACCCGTTGGACGCCCTGCTGTGGCGCGGCCGCCGAGAGAACGAACCTTACTGGGAGTCCGCGGTCGGACCCGGACGTCCAGGCTGGCACATCGAGTGCTCTGCCATCGCGCTGAACCGGTTGGGCATGTCCTTCGACGTGCAGGGCGGCGGCTCGGACCTGCGCTTTCCGCATCACGAGCACTCGGCCGCGCATGCCGAGGCGCTCACCGGCCAGTGGCCGTTCGCCCGGCACTACGTGCACACCGGCATGATCGGGCTGGACGGCGAGAAGATGAGCAAGTCACGTGGCAATCTGGTGTTCGTATCGAAGCTGCGCGGCGCCAGGGTCGATCCGATGGCGATCAGGTTGGCGCTGTTGGACGGGCACTACCGCAGTGATCGGGAATGGACCGGCGGCCGGCTACCGGCAGCGGAGAAGCGACTCGACCTGTGGCGCCGGGCGACCAGCGCAGACCGGGCTCCCGATGCGCTGCCCGTGCTCGACGAGATGCGTAGCCGGCTGTCCGACGATCTCGACACCGAGGGCGCGATCCAGGCCGTGGACCGCTGGGCCACCCAGACCGTCGAGCAGCGGCAGGACCACTTCGACGATCAGTCGCCCGCGGTAGTCGGCAGAGCCGTGGACGCGTTGCTGGGTGTGGCGCTCTAGCTGGCCAACGCGGTGTGGCTGGCTAGGG
This sequence comes from Mycobacteriales bacterium, assembly GCA_038321605.1. Lineage (GTDB taxonomy): Bacteria > Actinomycetota > Actinomycetes > Mycobacteriales > Jatrophihabitantaceae > Jatrophihabitans_A. The sequence goes on from JBBQFE010000580.1 coordinate 1,751, forward strand.
CGCTGTGGCTGGCTAACTCGTGCCGTCGGCCGCCAGGTCGACCACCACGGTGCTCGTGTTGTCATGGCCGCCCACGGTGTTGGCCCGCAGCACCAGATCCTCGGCGGCCTGTTGGGGGTCTGCGATCGTACTGAGGATGTCGGCGATCTCGTGGTCCTCGATCTCGCCGGTGAGGCCGTCAGAGCAGATCAGGAAGCGATCTCCGGCCTCGGGCGCGAACACCCACAGGTCGGCAACCGGCGGGGGATCCGAGCCGAGGGACCTGGTGACGACGTTGCGCCGCGGATGGACTCTTGCCGCTGCGCGCTCCAGCTGTCCGAGGTCGACCAGCTCCTGGACCTCGGAATGGTCCCGGGTGAGTTGGCTGAGCACGCCCCGTGACAGGCGGTAGACCCGGGAATCACCCACGTTGAACACTGCGCAGCTGGCAACGCCGGCCGCCGACACCAGCCCCAGTCCGGCCAGCGTGGTACCCAGCCCGAACCGGCCACGTTCGCGGCCGGCGTCGAGAATTCGCTGGTTGGCCGTCCAGATCGCGGTCGTGATGTCCTCGGCGTGCAACGGCGACACCGAAGCGACCCGCACCATCTCATCGATGGCCAGCTCGCTCGCG
>JBBQFE010000581.1:0-2355 GCA_038321605.1 Mycobacteriales bacterium
AGGCGTCGAACCACTCATCCCACCATCATCGGCGATAGGGCGGGAAAGCACTGAACTCGACATCATCATCGTCCTGAATCTCGCCCTGCCAGAGCGGACTTGCTACGAGCCGCTGGCCTCAACTCACCCTGACACGCAGGGCAACCCCGGACACCTTTACGCCGGCCGCAGCAGCTGCGGTCAGTAATGCTGCGAGAGGAAGGTGTCTCCCGGCCTTCCGAAGCTGAAGCTGTAACCGTTGGCACCTTGGTTGATGAGCCAACTGTTACCGCGGACCACGGTGGTACTGGGCGACACGCAGTCAGGGTTCTGCACGAAGAATCCAACCCCGACGGGCAGATCCCCAGCCCTGCCGAAGCTGTATGTGGAGTCGGCCGGGCCCGATGTCTCGGTATTGCGCTGGTACCAGGTACCTGCATCGAATGTGGTCGGGTGCGGTGCCTCACCCACCCATGGGGTGTAGACCGGGATTCCCGGAGCATTGAAGGTGAACGTGATGTCGGCCGGACCGCCGCTGTTGCTGTTGCGCAGGTACCAGGTGTGACCGCGGACGACGCCGGGAGTATCGGTGCCGTCGCCGTTCCAGTCACCCATCAGCGGGATGTCGCCGAGCTGGCCGTACACGAAGGTGAGGTTGGCTGGCCCGGTTGTCTGGGTGTTTCGCAGGTACCAGGTGCGACCGCGTACGACGCCCGGTGCGCTGTTCACGGCGTGCGCGTCCCAGTGTCCGAAGAACGGATGGTCCCCGGCACGGCCGAAGCTGAAGGAGCGCGACGCGGATTGATTGGTGTACTGGTTACCGAGCAGCCAGAGGTTGCCGCGGACCACGGCCGGGCCGGCCCAGCAGATCGCGGACGCTCCGGCTGTCGTGATCGTGCTGACCGCGCCCAGGACGACGAGCAGCGGGGCCAGCAGCGCGAGCAGCAGCCCGCGGTGTAGCCATGATCGGTGCAGCCATGATCGGTGCATTGTGATCGCCACGTCCTTTGCAAACTGCCGGCCCGCGGGACTGCCCACGGCTTCGGGCTCGCCAGTCCGTGGTCTGAGTGACTTGGCCGCGCGGCTGACTTGCGCCAAGGATGCCCCAGCGTGGCCAGTATTGATAGGTGGTGCACACGGACATGACAGTGCCGCCATCTCCAACCCACGGCTCGGGAACCGACCGTAGGCTGTTCACGCCACGAGTCGGAGTCCCCCGTTCTCCGATTGGTGGTCTCGACGGAACGGCCTGCACCCTGCGCGGTGCAGGCCGTTCTGCCGTCCGCCGCAGGCTTTACTCACTCTCCGGGTGTGACTGGTGACGCGATTGCGTCTTGTCCTCTATGCCATCCTGCGGAACGATGTGAAGCGGCGGTGGGGCGTTTGTATTCGTCCTGGCGTGACAGTCTGAGTCTCGGGGGAACTCAGGCTGTCCGAATTCAACGCTGCTGGGCGGGCAGGATCTGGGTCTGCTCGAACATGTAATACGTCGCCAGGACCGCCAGCGCCGCCAGGATCAGTGGCGGCCAGACCAGCCCGGCAACCGTCGCCACCGGGTACGCGATGATTCCCAGTCCGAACCGCCGTACCGCCCGTGCGCCCACCTCGGCAGACACCGGGTGCACGAGCAGACCGTGGTGCACCATCCTGCTCAACATCGCCGTGAACGCGACCGACATCCCGATGTTGGAGATCCCGTACAGCAGCGCTGCCCACCGCGCGTCCGTGCCACCTTCGCGGATGAACTCGGCCAAGGTCGAGGTCGTGAAAGGCAAGGTCGTGACGAACATCAGCAGCATCAGGTTCTCGAACAGCAGAATCCGGTCGACCCGCTCGACGAGGCTGAACAGCGCGTGGTGGTTCACCCAGATGACCCCGATGACCAGAAAGCTCACCAGGTACGCGACGTAACGCGGCCAGGTCTGCGCGAGCTGGTGTACTAGGCTGCCCTCGCCGGTCGCCGAGACATGCAGGTCCAGCACCAGCAAGGTGATGGCCACCGCGAGGACTCCGTCACTGAAGGCCTCGACCCGGTTCTTGTCCATGGGGGTCATCCTGCACGACCGGACGCCCGCGTGTGAATGCGAACGGACCGATGATCGAGCCATCCGGTGCGCGTAGGCCGTAGCCCACCGACCGGTCCCAGAGGATGTGCGCGGCCCACGCCAGCGAAAGCACCAGAACCACGCTGCTGCCGAGGAACGCCCCCGCCGCGACAACGACCAGCGCTGGAAGCAACCGGTGTGCTGCGTTGTAGAGCGGAACTGCTTTGGGCGGCATGAGGCCGGGAGCTGGCGGCGGATCGCCGATTGCTGCCAGAAAGGTGAGATCCGGTGCGATGAGGCCCGCAAGTGCAAGCAGCCAGTACCAGTCATG
>JBBQFE010000582.1:0-2350 GCA_038321605.1 Mycobacteriales bacterium
TCTTGGTGGCGCCGACGTCGATGCCTGCGTACAGAGGGGAACGGCGAGATGGCACGGGGCTCATTGTGGCCCGAGACCGGGTGGCTCAGGCAGGCCGGACGCTCCTTGCCCTTGGGAACGACCAGTCGTCGTAGCGCGGTCGGTGCACCAGGACCACTCGCACCGCGTCATGGACGGCTATCGACCGATCCGCGACTGTGCCGTCCCTCAGAGTGCGCCGGGATCGGTGCCGGCCATGTCGACCTTGTCGGCGTCGGCCAGCGCCACGTTGACGGCGGCTCCGGTGGTGGTGGTGAGCACTGCCAGTGTCTTGCTGTCGATCCCGACGAGCATGTGGGTCGCGTCCATCCAGCCGAGCACGTTGTAGCGTCGTCCCAGGTTGTGCGGCGCTGCCCCGGAGGCGAGCAGGGTAAGGGCCTGGCTGCCGTTGGCGGTGCAGGCCATCTGCGCTGCGCCGGGCGCCAGGTAACAGTCACCGTAGGGCAGTTGCCCTGTCTGGTCGGCGGTTGCCAGCGTTGTGGAGTGCCCGGTCCAGTCCACCGCCAGCATGTAGCCCGCGTTGGTGGCGTTCGGATCGTTGTAGTAGAACGTCTTCAAGCAGGCGACTCCCCCGCTGACGGGCAGGCCGTTGGGGGACACATTGATTGTGGCGTTGGCCGGTTGCGTCCCCGGTCCCTCGCACACCGTGGCCACGCGTGTGCCGTCGGCGCTACTGACAAGGTGGTAGGAGCTGACACAGGCGGCAGTGCTGCCGTAACCGCGGCAATTGCTGCCGACGGCGTCGACGACCGCACTCCCGTGCCAGCCCACCGGCCAGCGAAACGCGTCGGCGGCCGTGTTGCTGAACACGTTGACATGATTGGCGGTGTCGGCGACGTCCTCGACGTAGCCGCGGCCGCTGTCCTTGTTCGGGTCCGTGGCTTGGTTGATCAACGACACGGCGATCCGCTGGTTATCGGGACTGACCGCGAACGCCAAGATGGAGTTCGATCCCTGTGCGATCGTCTTGACCAGCGCGGTGGCCCCGGTGGGCGACAGCGAGCGGATGTCGGTATCGCCGTCGAGGTAGTACACGAGGTCATTGGATGCGCTGACCAGGGGAAGCTCGACTGTCTGGTTCGCCTTGATGAGCGGCAGCTTGGCGGTGACTCGCGTGACGATCTGACCCTGGACGCCGATGAGGACAACGTCGTACGTGGCGCCCTGTCGCGGCGAGTTGGTGACCACCATGGCGAACGGCCCGGTGGGAACGGCGACTGCCGACGCCGACGGAACCGGTGTCTGGAGTCTCGGTGTTGAGCTGGCTCGCGGCGGCGGAGTTGGTGTCGAGGGAGGAGGTGAGCCGCAGCCGGCCATGGCGGCCGCGGCGAGGATCAGAACTCCGACGGGGCTGAGCTGCCTGAGCATGTGTCGAACTCCCGTGGACCTGGAGGTTGCTCGAATAACGCGCCAACCGTGCAGCTGGTTACCGGTCCGTCCACGATGGGATCGCAGGCTGCTCGGTCAGCGCCCGCCGTGCAGGAAAGCGGGAATGGTCAGGCTCGCCGTGTGGCGCCGCCGCATCGCCTCGCCGACACCGATCACCGCCGCACACCAGGTGACGAAAATGATCGCCAGCGTCGAGTACGCGAGTACCGCGGGCAACGCGCTCCCCCCGCGGCTCTCGCGCGTCAGGTACGCGCTCGCGGGCTGGAGCTGGGCGGTGCGCGGAGCGGAAATGGGCGCCGGGATGGCCGCGAGTCCATACGAGGGGTCTGCGGGAAACGACACCGGGACCGCCGCGACCACGTCTCCGTCCTCGACGAAAACGATGCTCTTCCACGACCCGCCGGTCGGGATGGAGCCATCGATGAGGTACCGACCCTGGCCGACTGCGCGCAGCGGGCTGACCTTGAGGCTTCCGCCCTGCCACGTGAAGACTCGCATCACGTCGGCGCCGTCGAGCGCGCGGGGCGGTGACACGGTGACTGACACAGTCATGTCCTGCTCGAACGTGGCCAGCCCCTCGCGCGTGACAGTCGGCGTGCGCTCGCCCGCCGCGGATGCGATGACGGTCACCGAGGCCGCCAGGCCGTGGCGTGGGAACGGCACGGCCAGGAGCGCAACCAGCAACACGAAGGCGACACCGACTCCAGCGAAGTGCATCACCTGGCGTGTGTGCCCCACGGCCCGTCCCAGCGCCGAACCGAGGAAGGACCCGACGAGCGCCAGCCCGAGCACGACCCACCACGACGCGAGCAGGCGCGGCTGCCACGGCTGGGGGCTCCAGACCTGCGTCCAGCCCCACTCCGCGGCCATGCCGACAGTGGCGAGAAGCAGACCCGCGACGGCGACGCGCAGCGCCGGTGCC
>JBBQFE010000583.1:0-2348 GCA_038321605.1 Mycobacteriales bacterium
TGGATCCTCGTCGTCGACGGCGCCGCGAAACCACAGGGCTGGCTGTCCGTCGGAGCCGGTGCCGCCGCTGGCGACCAGGTGACGCCGGACCTGCTGCACCGGGGCGGCACCGTCGCGAGCACCAGCGGTACCTACCGGTCGGCGCTCGACGCGGCCCTGTCCTCGCCCACCGGCCGCGGTGTCATCGTCGACGATTCCGGCGCCTTCGCCGGGACGGTCAGGGCAGCCCAGGTGGTGGCCCTGATCGAAGCCCGGGGCAGCGCAGGGGCCGTGCGATGAGCGCCGGAAGGTCGGTGTTGCTGGTTGAGTCCTCGAGCTCGTCGCCCTGGCACTTCTGGGGCTACTTCATGGACCACCGCTCGCAGGACCTGGGGTGGCTCTGGTCGCACACCTGGCTGTCCGTGGTGCCGGTCATCATCGGTCTCATCATCGCGCTGCCGTTGGGCTGGCTGTCTCGCCGCTACGGCTGGCTCTACCCGCCGATGGTCTCGATCACCGGCCTGCTCTACACGATTCCGTCCATCGCGCTGTTCGTCCTCGTGCCGCCCCTGCTGGGCCTAAGCTCACTCGATCCGCTGCAGGTACCGATCGCGCTCACGGTCTATTCGGTGGCCCTGCTGGTCAGGGTCGTCGCCGATGGCCTGTCCTCGGTTCCGGAGGACGTGAACCAGGCAGCGACCGCGATCGGGTACGGGCGCTTTCGGCGCTTCCTGCTCGTCGAGCTGCCGATCGCGGTGCCGGTGATCGCCGCCGGTCTTCGGGTGGCCACGGTGTCCAACGTCAGCATGGTCGCCATCGCGGGAACGATCGGCATGTCCAACCTGGGGCAGCTCTTTCAGCAGGGCAAGGACCTGTCGACACCCACCGCGTACTACCCACCGATCGTGCTGGGCATCGTGCTGTGCGTGGTGCTGGCGCTGGTGCTCGATGTTCTGATCGTGACCATGACCCGTGTGGCAACGCCGTGGCGTAGGGCGGTGCCGAGCAAATGATCTCCAACGTGTTCACCTGGCTCAACGACCCGGCGCACTGGCGCGACACCAATCTCGACACCGGCATCGCCACCCAACTGCTGGCGCACATCAAGTTCTCGGTGATCGCCCTGGTGATCGCCGCGGTACTGGCGCTGCCGTTGGGGCTATACATCGGACACACCCGGCGGTTCACCGGACTGGTGGCCGGCGCCAATGCGCTTCGGTCGCTGCCCTCGGTGGGCCTGCTGGTGCTGTTGACGGTCATCATCGCCCCGCATTTTCAGGGCAGAACAGATACCGGCTACGTGATCCCGACCGAGATCGTGCTGGTGCTGCTGGCGATTCCGCCCATCCTGGCCAACACCTACGCCGGGGTGGACAACGTCAGCCCCGCGGTGCGTGACGCCGCGAAGGGCATGGGCATGACCGGGCAGCAGGTGCTGTTCAAGGTCGAGCTTCCGTGCAGCCTGCCGTTGATCTTCTCGGGACTGCGTTCGGCGACGTTGCAGGTCATCGCCACCGCGACCATCGCCTCGTTCGTACCGTTGGGCGGGCTCGGACGGTTCATCTACGACGGGTTGCAGCAACAGGACTACCCCCAGATGATCGGTGGCGGTGTGCTCGTCGCGTCGCTGGCGCTGGTGGCCGATCTGCTGCTCGCGCTCGTCCAGCGGTACACCGTTTCGCGGGGTATCTCGGGGCGGTTCTCCAAGCGGACCTCCGCCAACAGCGGCCCCGGATCGATCGCCACCGGCCCGTTGTCCGGTGGCGCTGCTGCCGGCAACGTCATCGAGGCGGAGGTGGCAACGGTCTGATCACGCTGCGGACCCCCGTAGCAATCCTCTGGTACTTTGAACACTCGTTTCCATAGGGAGAGTCATGAATCGCAAGGCCATAATCGCCGGCGCCGCTGCTGCGGCCCTCACGCTGACGCTCAGCGCGTGCGGCAAGGACAGCTCGAAAACCACCACGACCGCGGGCGGCAGCGGCAGCACGTCGACGGCCACCGTTGCCAGCAAGCTGATCATGGGTGGGCCCCCGGAATTCAAGACCCGTCCGGACGGGCTGCCCGGCCTGGAGAAGAACTACGGGGTCAGCTTCGGCAAGTACACCGTGACCGACACCGGCGGCCCGGTGACGGTGAACGCGCTCAAGCAGGGCCAGGTGGACGCAGCTGACCTGTTCACCACCGACCCGAGCATCGCCGCAAACGGTTTCGTGATCCTCACTGACCCGAAGAGCAACTTCGCAGCCCAGAACGTGGTGCCGATCATCAACAAGGCCAAGGCCACCGCCGGCGTCACCAGCACCTTGAACGCGATCTCGGCAAAGCTCGACACCGCCGGTCTCGGTGCACTGATGGTCAAGGTCGTC
>JBBQFE010000584.1:0-2344 GCA_038321605.1 Mycobacteriales bacterium
GCCGGACTGGCCGGGCTGGAATCGTCCGAGGCGGCGCTGAGGGCCCGCTACCTCGGAACCGGTGTGGCGATCACCGAGCCGTTGCCGCTCTACCTGTTGCAGGCGAGCGGCCTGGTCAACAAGACTCCACCGGCCTTCAGCAAGGCAGTCGAGGAAGAAGCCGACGTGGCGCCGCGGGTGCTGTCCGAGACCCTCGCACTCTTCGCGGACAAGCAGGTCAGGCTGCTGGTCTACAACGAGCAGACCTCCGGGGCCAGCACTGACCGCGCGCTGAGTGCCGCGAAGGCCAATAACATCCCCTCGGTGCCGGTGACCGAAACCCTGCCCGACGGCCAGCACTACCTGACGTGGATGGCCGGCATCGTGCACGCCCTCGAGAGCGCGCTGACCACGTGAGGGGCACCCCTGCCACGAGCGGCCCGGTGCTGAACCTGCACGGCGCGTCGTTGGCATTCGGCAATCGGCTGTTGTGGTCAGGTCTCGAACTCGACGTGCAACCGGGTGAGTTCCTGGCGGTGCTCGGCGCCAACGGTTCGGGAAAGACCAGTCTGATCCGTACGATTCTCGGACTGCAGCCGCTGACGACCGGCTCCCTGACCGTGGCGGGTCGGCCACCGCAGCGTGGCAGCGAGCTGATCGGCTACATACCGCAGGAGAGTCGGCTGAACTCGACGAGTCCGGTCCGGGCGCGGGATCTGGTCCGGATGGGAATGGATGGCCGGCGCTGGGGACCGGGCTGGCCGTCAGCGTCGCGTCGAGCGCGGATCGACGAGCTGCTCGATTCAGTTGGCGCACTGGCACTCGCCGACGTTCCGGTGCACCTGCTCTCTGGCGGCGAACAGCAGCGGGTCCGGGTCGCCCAGGCCCTTGCGACCGATCCTGCGCTGCTGCTCTGCGATGAGCCGCTGCTGTCTTTGGACCTCAACCATCAGCAGGCCGTGGTGGAGCTGATCGACCAGCGTCGGAGCCGACGGGGCACCGCAGTGCTGTTCGTGACTCATGAGATCAATCCGGTTCTGCCCTATGTGGACAGGGTTCTGTACCTCGCCGACGGAAAGTTCCGGATCGGCACCGTGGATGAGGTCATGACGTCTGAGAGCCTTACCGCGTTGTATTCCGCCCCGATCGAGGTCATCCGGGTCGGCTCACGCCTGATCGTCGCCGGCATACCCGAACACGGTCACGACCACGACCGGGCGCACGACCACGACCGGGCGCACGACCACGACCGGGGCCACGGTCCCGCCGGCCACGCCACACGCCCGGTGGACCGATGAGCGCCGTCCTCGCCTCGGCCCAGGATCCGAGCATCATCCGGCAGATCTTCAACTTCACCGACTACGGGCAACTGCTCGCCCTGGTACACAACTCGATCCTGGCCGGCGCCGTGCTCGGTGTGGTGTGCGGCCTGATCAGCGTCTTCGTCATGCGCCGAGACCTGCCGTTCGCGGTGCACGGAATCAGCGAACTGTCCTTCGCAGGCGCGGCTGCCGCCTTGCTGATCGGCGTCAACGTCGTCATCGGCTCGCTCGTCGGATCGATCATCGCGGCGGTGGCTATCGGCGCGCTGGGAATGCGGGCCAGGGACCGCAACTCGATCATCGGCGTGCTGATGCCCTTCGGCCTGGGTCTGGGAGTGCTCTTTCTCGCGCTCTACAAGGGGCGCGGGGCGAACAAGTTCGGCCTGCTCACGGGGCAGATCGTCGCGGTGGACACACCCCAACTCACCTGGCTGCTCGCCATTTCGGTAGTGGTGCTGATCAGCCTGGGCGTCCTCTGGAGACCGCTCACCTTCGCCTCGCTGGATCCCGCCGTCGCTGCGGCCCGAGGTATCCCGGTTCGTCTGCTGGCACCGATCTTCATGCTGGTGCTGGGCCTCACCGTGGCGATGTCGGTTCAGGTGGTCGGCGCGCTGTTGGTGCTCAGCGTCGTGTGTACGCCCGCCGCCGCGGCCATGCGGGTGACCGCCACCGGCTGGCTCACGGCCCTGCTCAGCGTGGGCTTCGCGACCGTGTCGGTGGTGGGGGGCATCCTGTTGGCGCTGGGGAGTTCGCTGCCGATCAGTCCCTACATCACCACCATCTCGTTCACCTGCTACCTCGGCTGTCGGATCGTCGGGGCGATCCGCGAACGCAATGGCTGGAACCGGCGCCCCGTTGGTTAGCATGTGATAATCGTTATCAAGCCTCGGCAGTTGCAACCGATCCGGACCAGGGAGCCAGTCACATGACCTCAGCTGTGGGCGGGCGTCGCCGGCAGCAGCGGAGCACCCGGCAGGGCTCCCTCGTCCGTGACCAACTCGCCGCCGGTGACGGGTTCCGCAGCGCCCAGTCGGTGTTCTCTG
>JBBQFE010000585.1:0-2334 GCA_038321605.1 Mycobacteriales bacterium
TCGGATATGTCTCGCTCGCCGTACTCACCGGGTGTGGCGTCGAGGTGCTCGAACAGACGCTGCGCCGGCCCGATCAGCGCGTAGCCGACCCTCTGCACGGTCCGCGGGTGCCGCAGGGTGTCCGGGGTGGCGGCGACCCAGCCGACGACGACGATCACCATCGAGGCGGCGAAGACCCACAAACCGGCCCAGCTGCTGTCTCCGCGGTCGGCGTAGACGTGGTTGAGGTTACGCAGCAGTCCGGTGCAGAACACCAACGCGACGTGGACGACGATGAACACCAGGAACCACACCATCACCAGGAAGTGCAGCGACCGGGCGGTCTGAATGCTCAGCACCTTGCTGACCCGCTTGAACCGGGTCGACAACGCCGGGGACATGCCCATCCCAGTGAGCAAGGCCAGCGGCGCCGCGACGAACACGGTGATGAAGTAGGCGATCAGCTGCAGGCTGTTGTACGCGCCGAACCCTCCCTCGGTCGGCCAGCTCAACGACAGGTACTGGATACCGACCGACGCCGCGTTCGGGAACACCGCCCAGCTGGTCGGCACGATCTGCCGCCACTGCCCGGTGGAGAAGACCAGCACGTAGAACACCAGCCCGTTGACCAGCCACAGCACATCGCTGCCCAGGTGCCACCACCGGGCCAGGCCGATCGAGTGGCGCAGCCCAGGCAGCCCGACCTGCCCGGGCAGGCTGATCGAGTCCTGCTTCGCCGTCCACAACGGGTCGGCTGGGACCGGCTTCTGCACCCGGAACCAGTCCCGGCCCGGTGTGCTGTGCCTTGTCCAGTACAGCCGCGGATGGTCTGAGAGGATCTGCAACCCCGAACGCGTGATGAACACCAGCAGCAGAAGGTTGAGGAAGTGCTGCACCCCCACCCAGATCGGCAACCCCGTCGCGTGCCGAGCCCCGGCCGGGTCGACGACCCCCGGGTAGTGCCGGATGAACCGCTGCACCGACCCGGTGTTCCGCAGGCCCTTCGCCGCCGCCACCGCGAGTAGCAGAGCCACGAACCCCATCGGCACCAGCCACAGCAGGTTGAACCACCGGTCCCGGCCGACCCGCAGTCGCGGCGCGATCCCGGTGGCCACCGGAACCGATCCGGCCCAGGTCAGCGGATCGACCGAGTCCTCACCGACACTGAGCTGATCCCGGAAACTCGCCAACGAACCGTGAGCCGCCGCGGAGCCCACGGCCGACGGCGAAGCAGTCGTCGCATCGAAGGCATGGGTCAGGGTCTCGTCGTTCTCGCCGTCGACCACAAGCCGGCTTCCCCTCACCGAGTGGCGCGATGCCCGTCCGCCGATTCGCAGCGGGTAGGTCCTGGCCCCCGCCAGCGGCGAAGGCCGATCATCCCCCGAAGCGTAGCCCGCCCAACGCCGCAAGGAGTCGCGCTCACTCGCGTCCCTGATGCCCTCTCAGTTCCTGGCCACGGTGACCGGCCATGATCAAGGCCGGCTGAAGCGCTACTCCGTCTTCACGAGGTCGGCTTGGCCATTACTCACGCGTTACGCGGTGGTGGTGAAGTCGTCTGTACAGCGGCGTGGGCCGTGGACAACCTCGGAGGATTTTGATGAAGCTGCTTGCCGCCAGCACCACTGTGATGGTGCTGGGCTTGCTCACCGGTGGTTGCTCCAGCGGAGGCGGAACCAAGGCAACGGCGTCTTCGACCGCCGGAACGGCGTCCCCGGCCGGGACAGCAGCCCCGTCACTCAGCGGCGTCGCCGCCTCCCCGGGCGGTGGGTCAGCCACCGGCAGCTCGTCTGCCGCCCCGGCGGCCAGCCTCACGGCGACCGCTCAACCGGCGACAACGACGTCAACGTCAGATAGCGCGCCCAGTGCGGCGAGGGCGAGTGCACCGACCGGCGCAAAGGCGGCCCCGATCGTTGTTTGCACCGCACTGCCTACCCCGCAGGTGGCATCGCTGAGCGCCAAGACCCTGACCTCAAGTCGCGAGCAAGACTTCGCCGCAGGCAACGCCTACACGTGCGCCTACGACACCGCTGCAGGGGTCGGAGGCATCAATGTCACCGTCACGGTCGTGGGCGGATCCAACGCGTACGCGAACTCGCTGACCACCGACACGGTCGCGGGGGCCGCCGAACACGTCACGCCTCTGGCCGGCGTCGGCGACAAGGCGTTCTCCGCTCAAGACGGCCTGCGTGTCCTGTTCGGTGACCAGATGATCTACGTCGCGGGGCTGACATCCGCCCCACCCGCCGAGGCCATCGTCCAAGCACTTTACGCCAAGCTCAAATAGCTACCAGCCACCGTGATCTCGGCCACCCCTGATCCTCCGTAGTAGCGGACGGTCGGCACCTCGGACCTCAC
>JBBQFE010000586.1:0-2330 GCA_038321605.1 Mycobacteriales bacterium
ATGTTCGGGATGTTCTTCTTCGTCACCTACTTCGTGCAGCTGGTGCTCGGGTATTCCTCGTTGAAATCCGGCCTTGCCTTCCTGCCGGTGGCGTTCGTCATCGGCATCGCCGCTCAGCTGTCAGCTGCGCTGCTGCCTCGAGTGGGGCCGCGAAACCTGATCATCTTCGGCTCGGTGCTCATGACCGGTGGGCTGTTCTGGCTGTCCACCATCACGGCGGATTCCAGCTACGCCGGTCACCTGCTGCCGTCGTTGCTGATCATGTCCTTCGGTATCGGCAGCATCTTCGTGCCGCTGACCACCGTGGCGGTATCGGGCGTCGAGCCGCACGAGGCTGGTTTGGCTTCTGCGCTGCTCAACGTCGGCCAGCAGGTCGGCGGTTCCATCGGCCTGTCGGTGCTCACCACCGTCTTCGCGACCTCGTCGGTGAGTGAAGGCAAGCACCAGGGCAAGCTGCTCGGGGGTCTGGTGCAGAGCGGGCAGGCGAAGCCGTCGGTGCTCCAGCACTTCTCGGAGCTCTCGGCCCAGGCCACCGGCAGCGTGAAGGCGTCAGCCGGAGCGTTGCAGGACAGCACCGCGATCCGGGCCTTCCACGAGGTGCTCGCGCACGGATCCTCCCGAGGTTTCCTTACGGCAGCCATCTTCGCGGTGGTGGGCCTGCTGGTCACCGTCACGATGATCAGGGTGGGCAAGGCGGAGGTGGCCGACGTCGAGGTCGGGATGCCGGTCCACTAGCAGGCAGGCTGGGCCACGGTCGCCACGTGCTACCGGCTGACCGTGGCCGCCAGCAGGCTTGCGTACCGCGTTGCGCCCGGCGGCCTCAGATGCAGGCCGTCGGAGTAGAACCAGGACTGATTGCCGTTCGACTCGGCGTACCAGTCGAGCACGACCACGTTCGAGAATTCCCTCGACACCCGCTTGATGGTGTTGTTGTTCGGAGCCTGCCAATCCATCGGCACCCGATCGGTGAACAGGATCACCTGCCGCCGATCCCGGAGCTGGGACAGGGTCTGCTCGAGATCCGACGCCCTGATGATGCCGTTGTTACCGGTGTGAATCGCCACCACGGCACACAAACCCCCGGACGAATGCAGCTGCCGGACGTCCTGGAGGGTGACATACGGCTGGCGCCCCTCGACCGCACGGACATCGCTGCGCGGAAAGACAGCGGCGATCGCCGGCTGTGCCCCGAGCATCACCGAGTCGCCGAACGCGGTGATGGCCGGCTCTGGGGCCGATGCCGGGCCGGTGGATGCCCGGCCGGCCACGGCCCGGTCGGCGGGCGCCGAGACTCCTGAGGTCACCTGCACACCAGGGTGCGGACGCGCGTCCGCGGCCGAGAACGCCGCACCGGTCCAGGAGCCGGACGGATCGGTGCGCAGCGAGCCGCTGGACCCAGAGCCATTGGACCCGGGCTGCGACGGCGCCCGTGTGCCCACCGCAGCTGCAGTGAGTGGCCGGTTCGCTCCAGCTGGTGTGAGCCCCGGCGTCCCGAGCAGCGCGAGCATCACCGCGGCCAGCCCCGCCAGTCCGACCACCCGCGGCCTCACCCAGCCTCGCCGAAGCTTGACGACCGGAGAGGTTGTGACAGCGGGCTGTGGACCCGCGGCCGGAACGTGACCGGCCAGCTCAGAGCGTCGGCGAAGCCAAGCCGTGCCGGCGTCTCGCATCGGACGCTCGAGGTAGGCGTAGCTGGCAGTCGCCAGGGCGAGCGGCAGCAGCAGGCGCAGCGCGTCCACCAGAAGGCGGTTGTCCGGCAGATCGACACCTGGCCGAGTGACCACCACCACCGGCCAGTGCCACAGGTACAGCGAGTACGAGCGGTCGCCGAGCCAACGCAGGGCCCGCCAGTCCAGCAGCCGCCCCAGCCGGCTGAGCGGCCGGGTCACGGTGGACACGACCAGCACCGCGAGCGCGCTGACCCCCAGGAAGCCTCCGCGATACAGCGGCTCGGAGAACTCGTCGACACGCCAGCAGGTGACACCCAACCCGAGGAGCGCAGCCAGGCCGAGCAGGTCGGTCACCCACCCGCGGATCCGCCAGTGCCGGGCCGGCTGAAAGTCCAGTCGCTCAGCCAGGGCGCCCAGGGACGCACCGAGCAGCAGCCCCATGGCATGGGTGTCGGTGCCGAAGTAGACCCTGGACGAGTCAGCCGCGAAGGGCACCCCGGAGCGGATCGCGATGACTGCCATGGCGAGCGTCGAGGTGACGGCAAGACCGGCGGCAACGCCCGCGACCCAGCCGAATCGGCGTCGTCCGGAGCACATCAGCACCAGCAGTACCGGCCAGAGCAGATAGAACTGCTCCTCGATCGCCAGCGACCACAGATG
>JBBQFE010000587.1:0-2329 GCA_038321605.1 Mycobacteriales bacterium
GATGGTGCGCATGCAGTCCTCGCGCTCCTCGTAGAAGGGCATGTGCGCGCTCTTCTCGAACAACGCGAACTCAGAACCGGGCAGGCTCTCGTGCATCAGCTGCATGTGCTCCGGTGTGCACTCGTCATAGCGGCCGGCGACGAAGAGGGTGGGAATCTCGATCTCCTTGAGCCGGTCCATGATGTCCCAGTCCTTGAGGTTCCCGATCACCTTGAAATCACTTGGCCCGATCATCGTCATGTAGATCTCCATGCCCACATTGGCAAAGGACTGCTCCAGACCCATCGGCCACGGCTGCATCCGGCAGATGTAGGTCTGGTACCAGATTGCGATCGCGCCCTGGTACTCCGGGCAGGCGTACAGCTCGTTGTCCTCGTGGTAATCGATCGTGTCCTGAACCTCCTGCGGCAGCTGGCTCTTCAACCGCGCGGTGTCCTCACCCAACCGGGGCATGCTCGCCAGGCTGTTGGACACGACCATGCTGATCAGATCGGGCCGGCGATCGATCGCGTACTGCTGCGCGAGCATGCCACCCCAGGAGTTGCCGAACAGGTGGTGGCGATCGAGCCCGAGCGCCTCACGAACCGCGTCCACCTCCTGCAGCGAACGCTCCATCGTCCACAGCGAGGTGTCACTGGGTGATTCGGATCGCCCACAACCCAGCTGATCCCAGAAGATCACCCGACGACGATCGGCGAGATCTTCCAGTGGCGTCAGGTAGTTGTGTGCGAAGCCTGGGCCGCCGTGCATGACGAGCAACGGGGCCAGGTCGCCTTCACCGACGGATTTGTACCAGACGTTGCCGCCCGGTACCGCGATGGTTCCTTCTTCGACACGTAGTGCGGTGGTCATTCTGTCTCCTTGGGGTGGGCAACGGATTGTTCCTCGACCAACCAGCATCGAGATTGGGCTGAGCCGGCCACCGTGAACAACGGTGGTTCGGCCTCGCAACGATCATGTGCCGAGCTGCAGCGGCCCCGAAACAGGCAACCGTCCTCGGCGAGGAAGCCGCGCTCCGGTCTCTCCAGCAGCGACATCCCTGGGCGCGGCACCGAATCGAGCAGCAGCTGGGTGTAGGGGTGTGCCGCGGACTGGAAGATGCGCTCGACCGGCGACTGTTCCATCAGCCTGCCGCGGTACAGCACCATGACCCGGTCAGATACCTGGCGGATGACCGCGAGGTCGTGCGAGATGAAGATGTAGGTCAGTGAGAATTCCTTGCGCAGGTCGCTCAGCAGGTTCAGGATCTGGGCCTGGATCGAGACGTCCAGCGCCGAGACCGCCTCATCGAGCACCACCACCGACGGTTCAGCTGCCAGCGCGCGGGCAATCGCCAGTCGCTGCCGCTGCCCACCGGACATCGATCGGGGTACCGAATCCAGGTAGCCGCTGCCCAGGCCGACCGCGTCCAGCAGTTCCCCGGTGCGCTTGGCCCTGGCCGCACGGTCCCGGTCGAAGTGCACGCGCTGAACCTCGTCGAGCACCATGCCGGCCGGTTGGCGTGGATCGAGCGACGAGTACGGGTCCTGGAACACCATCTGGATCCGGCGCGCATGACGGCGCCGGTCCACCGCCCGCGGCGGTTCGGCCAGACGCTCGCCACTCACCCAGATCTCGCCCGCCGTGGGCACCTCCAGCCCGACCAACATCCGGGCCAGGGTGGACTTTCCAGAGCCCGATTCACCAGCAATTCCCAGGCATTCCGCCTGCCCGACGGTCAGCGAAACATCCCTGACCGCGTGCACGTCACGGCTGGTGTCCGAACGCCGACGGCGCTGGTGGAACGTCTTGGAAAGGCCATCGACGCGGACGGCGTACTCGGTGTCCTCAGTGACTGACATGCGCGCTCTCCCGTAGCTCGTCGCGCAGTTCGCCCGCGCGGATGCACTCGGTGAGGACACCGGGTTCCAGCTGGCTGAGGGTGGGCGTCATCTGCTCACACTCGGAGATGGCGTAGGCGCAGCGCGGCCGGAACGGGCAACCCGAGCTGACCTCCAACGCCGACACCGGACGTCCCGGCACCACCTGTAACCGCTCGACCTTCTGATCGATACGCGGACGGGCGCCCACCAGCGCGGCGGCGTAGGGGTGTGCCGGTGCCTCGAAGAGGTCCGCGGCCGCCTGCACAGCCATCGGCCGTCCGGCGTACATGACCACCACCCGGTCACAGATGACCGAGGCCAGCGCGAGGTCGTGGGTGATGAACAGCATCGACAGCGAACGAGATTCCTGCAGACCGCGGAGGATCGCGAGGATGTCGGACTGCACGGTCACGTCCAGGGCGGTGGTGGCCTCGTCGGCGATGATCAGCTTCGGCTCACACGACAGC
>JBBQFE010000588.1:0-2329 GCA_038321605.1 Mycobacteriales bacterium
TGATGCTGCCCATCTTCGTGTTGCCCGCCAAGCGGGTTGGCCGCGAGCTCCAGACGATCACCCGGGAGTCCTACAACCTCAACGCCTCGATGAACGCCACCATGACCGAGCGGTTCAACGTCGCGGGCGCACTGCTGGTCAAGCTGTTCGGGCGGCTGGACACCGAGGCCGAGTCGTTCTCCGCGAGGGCGGCCCGGGTTCGCGACATCGGCATCCGGTCCGCGCTGTACGCCCGAGCACTGTTCGTCGCCCTCGCACTGGTCGCCAGCCTGGCGCAGGCGCTGGTGTACGGCCTGGGCGGCTACTACGCGATCACCGGCCAGCTCTCCACCGGAACGGTGGTCACCCTGGCCCTGCTGCTGTCCAGGCTGTACGGCCCGCTGCTGGCGTTGTCCAATGTGCGGGTTGACGTGATGAGTGCCCTGGTCAGCTTCGACCGGGTGTTCGAGGTGCTCGATCTGGATCCGCTGATCGATGACGAGCCCGGCGCCGCGATGCTGGCAGACGACGCTGCCTCGGTCACCTTCGACGATGTCTGGTTCTCCTATCCCACGCCTCAGGAGGTCTCGCTGGCCTCGCTGGAAGACGTTGCCGTGCTGGACAATTCTCGCCAGCAGGACGTGCTGCGCGGCGTCAGCTTCACCGCCGCAGCAGGTCAGATGGTGGCCCTGGTCGGATCGTCCGGTGCGGGCAAGACGACGATAAGCCAGCTGGTGCCGAGGATCTACGACGTCCGCTCCGGCGCGGTCCGGGTGGGGACGCAGGACGTACGGTCGGTCACCCAGGCTTCGTTGCGCGATGCCGTCGGGGTGGTCAGCCAGGATGCGCACCTGTTCCACGACACGATCGCCGCGAACCTCCGCTACGCACGCCCGGCCGCGACCGACGCGGAACTATGGCAGGCGTTGGTGGGCGCCCACATCGCCGAGACGGTGCGCGGGCTACCGGACCAGCTGGAGACGGTCGTGGGGGATCGTGGTTACCGGCTGTCCGGCGGTGAGAAGCAGCGCATCGCGATTGCCCGACTGCTGCTGAAGTCCCCGCGCATCGTGATCCTGGACGAGGCCACCGCACACCTGGACAGCGAGAGCGAGCGCGCCGTGCAGGATGCGCTGGCGGTGGCGCTGCAGGGCAGGACGTCGCTGGTGATCGCTCACCGCTTGTCCACCATCCGCGCAGCCGATCAGGTGCTGGTGGTAGACGCGGGCCAGATCGCGGAGAGCGGCACCCACGCGGAGTTGCTCAGGCGGGGTGGCCTGTACGCGGAGCTGTACCGGACTCAGTTCGCGACCGGCGCGGCCAATGGTGCCAACAGCGGAACCGTTGCCGAATCAGGTGCGGCCAGCAACGACTGAAAAGCCAGCTCCGAAGCACCGATCAGGGACGACTCGTGGTCGAGTCCGGGCGCCAGCACGTGCACCGACCCCCGCGAGGCCGACATTGCCCGTCGATCGATCTCGGCCTCGATGGTGCCGCGTTCCAGGCGTAGGACCTCTGCCAACGAGCCGCCGACGATGATCGCCTGCGGGTTGAAGACGTTGACCAGCGTGGCGAGCGTGCGACCCAGCCACACGGCAACGGTGTGCACCGCCGACACCGCTACGGCCTCACCACGGCCGGCGCCGGCGAACACCGCCTCCAGCTCGGCGGGCCCCTGACGGTCGGTGATGCCGGCCGCGGCGAGCAGGGCGTATTCACCGATGTAGGTCTCGATGCAGCCATTGCTGCCGCAGTGACACGGCGGCCCCTCGGGGTTGAGCATGATGTGGCCGATCTCGCCGGCGAACCCGCCCACCCCTCGCAGCTGATTGCCGTCGGCGATGATGCCGCCACCCACACCGACGCTGCCGTTGACGAAGATGACGTTGTCCAGACCGATGGCCGCGCCGCGCAGGTGTTCGGCCAGCGCACCGAGGTCGGCGTCGTTGCCCACCTGGATCCGCAGGTCGTGGCCGAGTAGTTCGCTGAGCATGTCGACCAGCGGTACGCCGCGCCAACCGAGGTTGGGAGCGTGCTCGATGACGCCGTCGCCGCGGCTCACGGTGCCTGGCACGCTCACCCCCACGCCGATCAGGGTCGAGCTGGCGGGCAGCCGGGCGGCCAACCACCTGCTGTCGCTGAGGATCTGGGCTGTGACGGACTCAGGATCGCGGGTCTCGGCGCTGACCGGCGTCACCCGTCGGGCGTGCACGGCGCCACCGATCCCGACGGCTGCGGACACGATCCTCTCGACATCGACCTCGACCGCGAGAACGTACGGCCCGTCCGGGCGCGGGGCGGCCCCAGAAGAGGGGGGCCCCCCCCCGGCCCCGCCCGCACGGACCTACAC
>JBBQFE010000589.1:0-2314 GCA_038321605.1 Mycobacteriales bacterium
CCGGCAGTCGTGCACCTGCTTTTCACGATCGGTCATGCGGCTCCGTCCGGTGCCGACCTCATCCGCCGAGACCTGACTGACCGGGCCCTCGATCTCGCTCGAATGCTCGCCAAGCTGCTGCCGCAAAACGAGGATGTGGCAGGTCTGCTCGGGCTGATTCTGCTCACCGACGCGCGCAATGCCGCCCGGACAGCAGATGACGGACGGCTGGTGCTGCTCGGCGACCAGGACCGGAGCCTGTGGGACCAAGCCAAGATCGCCGAGGGCCTGCCGCTTGTGCGCAGCGCACTCCGGCAGCGACCGCCGGGACGCTACGCCCTGCAGGCAGCGATAGCGGCGGTGCACGCCGAGGCAGCGAGTTTCGGTGAGACCGATTGGGCCGAGATCGTCGGGCTGTACGGCCTGTTGCTGCAACGCTGGCCGTCGCCGGTCGTGGCCCTGAACCTGGCAACGGCGATCGGGTTCGCCTCCGGACCGGCCGCAGGGTTGGCACAACTCGATCGACTCGGTTCGGAGCCGCAGCTGGCAAGTTACAGCTACCTGCCTGCCGCCAGAGCGCACTTTCTCGCCGAGCTCGGACGTTCCGAGGAGGCCCGAACCGCCTACGGCGAGGCGATCATGCTGACCGAGAACGCCGTCGAGCGCGCCCTGCTGGAGTCTCGATTGGCAGCGGTCCAGCAGCCCTGACGTCGAAGTGTCAGGGCTGTTCTGACGGGATGGCGTACGCCAGGTCGGGCCCGTCCACGAGCGCCTCCGGCCGCATCTCGTCGGTGCGCACCTCAGCTGATCGCTCCTCGGGCTCGGCCGCAGCAACTTGCTGCGGCGCTGCGACCCGTGCCGGAATGACCAGAGCAGCCACCAGTGCGGCGACCAGCAAGAGCACCGCACCTACGGCGAACGCCCTTGCAAAACCTGCGGTTTCTGCCACCGCGAAACCGGCGGACCGCTGCGAGGCGGTACGCGAGGCGGCGATGGTGAGCAGCGCTGCCAGGCCGAGGCTGCCGCCGATCTGGCGGGTGGTGTTGATCAGGCCCGAAGCAAGTCCGGCATCCTTGCGGTCCACTCCCCCGGTGGCGGACAACGTGACCGGCACGAAGGACATGCCGACGCCGAAGGTGATGATGGCGCCTGGCAGCCCGACGTGCAGCAGGTAACCACTGTCGGCGTGCAGCCTGGACAGCAACGCGAGCCCGGTGGCTGCGATCAGCGGACCGACCACGAGCAGTCGCCGTGCTCCGACCCGCGCGACCAGCCGCGACGAGATCTGCGAGCCGGCGATGATGGACAGCGGCATCGGCAGGAAGGCGAAGCCGGCCCGCAGTGGGCTGTAGCCCTGCACCTCCTGCAGGAACTGGGACAGGAAGAAGAACAGCGCGAACATCGCCGAGCCGATGAGCGTCATGATGATGTTGGCGCCGGTGAGCGCACGGGACCTGAACAGTCTCAGCGGAACGAGCGGGTGCGCATGCCGACTCTCGATCCACAGGAACAGCGCGAGCAGCACCACGCCGACGATGATGCAACTGAGTACCAGCGGCGAGCCCCAGGAATGGGAGTCGGTGGAGACGATGCCGTACACCAACGCGACGAGTCCGCCGGTGACGGTAACCGCGCCTGCCCAGTCCAGCGTCGGGCGCTCGCCCTCTGCCCTGGACTCCGCGATGGCGAACCTGGCCACGACCAGCACCAGCAGACCGATCGGGATGTTGATGAACAGGATCCAGCGCCAGGAAAGCAGATCGGTGAGAATGCCGCCGGCCAACACACCCGTCGCGCCACCAGCGCCGGCAACCGCGCTCCACAGCCCAAGTGCACGGGTCCGGGCCTTCGGCTCGGTGAACGTGGTGGTGAGAATCGTCAGCGTCGCCGGTGAGAGCACCGCGCCGCCGAGACCCTGCAGCGCCCGGGCACCGATCAGTTCGCCGCCGGTCTGAGCAAGGCCACCGATCAGCGAGGTGAGCGTGAACAGGCCCACCCCGATCAGGAACAGCCGACGACGTCCCCAGAGGTCCGCGGCACGACCACCGAGCAGCAGGAAGCCCGCAAAGGTAAGGGTGTAGGCGTTCAGGACCCAACCGAGTCCGTTCTGCGTCATGTGCAGGTCGCGCTGCATGTCCGGGAGTGCGACGTTGACGATGCTGACGTCCAGCACCACCATGAACTGGGCGATGCAGACGACTGCCAGGATGAGGGCAGCTGGGCGAGCGCGACCGAGGTCGGCTCCGCGACGCAGAAGTGCGGGCGAGGTCATCAAGAGGAATCGAACCTTGTCATCGGCGGTACCCCCGACGGCGGTCGAGGTACGGACGTGCTG
>JBBQFE010000590.1:0-2298 GCA_038321605.1 Mycobacteriales bacterium
GTTTCCGGTACGCCCTGGGTACCAGGACGCGCCTCCACCGAGGCCGACCCGCTACCGACTGATGGACCGGTGGGCGGACGAGGCCGTTCGGTGATGGCGCTGCTGGGGTTGGCCTCGCGCGGCGTGCGGGCCACTGCTGTCCGGATGCCACGCACAGTCCACAACGACGGCAAGGGCGGCTTCGCCGGCTTATTGACAGACCAGGCGCGACTTGCCGGGGTGGCTGGCTATCCGGGCGACGGTGCCCAGCGGTGGCCGGCCGTCCACGCGCTGGACGCGGCGGTCCTCTTTCGGCTCGCCCTCGAGTCCGCCCCGGCCGGATCAAGTTGGCATGCGGTGGCCGATGAGGGGGACGCGGTGCGCGACATCGCCACCGTCATCGGGCGGCGGTTGAACCTGCCGGTCGAAGTCAGGCCCGAGCACACCTTCGGCCCGTTCGGACCGATCTTCGCGATGGATCAGCCCGCGTCCAGTGCCCATACCCGTGATGCACTCGGCTGGCAGCCAACCCACCCGAGCCTGCTTGCGGACCTGGAGAACCTTCAGCCCTGACTGCAGTGTCTCCGGCGAGGGCCTGCGGCTCGCTGGCGCAGACCGGTGCTACTGCTCTACTGGGTGTGCCCGGCGCACCCAGTCGCGGAGCAGAATGCCCAGTAGATCGGGGCGTTCGTGCATGAGGGCATGACCGGCATCCTCGAGTACGGCGAGCGTTGCGTGCGGGTACTGCGCCAGCAGGTCGGTGGCGTCGGCGCACCCGACGACCGAGTCTCGCCGTCCCGTCACGATCAGGGTCGGCCGCTCCCACGGGGCTGACCCGACGTGCACCGGCCACGCAGCGAAGATCCGCCCCAAGGCAGCCTGGTCGACGAGCGTTGTGCCGGGAACAACGTGATCACGGTAGCGACGAGCCGTTTCTGCCGTCCGGACCACGAAGTATTCGTCAAATCCCGACCGCTGCGCCGGTTCGAGTTCGTCATACGCCTCGGGGTCCTGCCGCACGACCTGGTGGCCGGGCACGTTGCGCGAGGTCTCGGCGACGGGGCACAGCAATCCCAGCCCGAGCAGCGCATCCGGTCGCCGAGCAGCCACGCCACGGGCAAGGTAAGCGCCGTAGGAATGTCCGAGGAGCATGACCGGTCCGGCGCCCAGGTGATCGATGAAATCGCCCAGCAGCGTCACGACGTCGTCGTTGCTGGCCAGGCCCTCTGCAGTAGAGCCGCCCATCCCCGGTAGATCCAGATAGATCCGGCGGATTCCCGCGGTCGGCACCACGGCTTCGATGGCGGCCGCCATCTC
Source organism: Mycobacteriales bacterium (assembly GCA_038321605.1). Taxonomy (GTDB): domain Bacteria; phylum Actinomycetota; class Actinomycetes; order Mycobacteriales; family Jatrophihabitantaceae; genus Jatrophihabitans_A. The sequence continues at coordinate 1,297 of JBBQFE010000590.1, forward strand.
CCGATGGTCGACGCCGGCTCCGTGCAGCGCGACGAGGGGCGTGCCGCTGCCGCGTTCGACGTAGTGCAGCAGGACGTCGTTCACTCGACACTGCATGCCAGCACGGTAGCGAGCGCTGCCGACAACGCCTAGCCCGAAGGCAGCAGCGGGGCTAGGCGTTGTCGGGTCAGCGGGTCAGCGGGTCAGCGGGTCAGCGGTCGATCATCTTCTGCATGGCCTCGGGGTAGCGCTCGCCCTGCACCTGCACGCTGGCTGAGGCGTGGTCTAGCTCTGTCAGGTCCTCGGAGGTGAGTTCGAGATTGGCCGAGGCCAGGTTCTCGTCCAGCCGCTCGAGGCGTCTGGTGCCAGGGATCGGGACGATCCAGGGCTGCTGCGCCAGAAGCCACCCGAGCGCGACCTGGCCGACGGTCGCTTTCTTGCGCTCGGCGACCTTCGTGACGAGATCGACCAGAGCAAGGTTGGCGTCGATGACCTCGCGCTGAAAACGGGGGAGCGTCGCGCGGATGTCGTTCTCGCCGAACTCGGTGGCGGCGGTCACCTGACCGGTTAGGAATCCGCGCCCGAGGGGGCTGAAGGGCACGAAACCGATGCCCAGCTCGTCCAGAACGGGCAGAATCTCGTCCTCGGGCTCGCGCCAGAACAGCGAATACTCACTTTGCAGGGCTGTCACCGGCTGGACGGCGTGGGCCCGGCGGATGGTTGCGACGCCGGCCTCGGACAATCCGAAGTGGTGGACCTTGCCGGCGGCGATGAGCTCTTTGACGGTGCCGGCGACATCCTCGATGGGAACGTCCGGGTCGACCCGGTGTTGGTAGAGCAGATCGATGGTGTCGGTGCGCAGCCTTCGCAGCGAGCCTTCGACCGCGGCCCGGATGTGTTCCGGGCGGCTGCTGATGCCGGTCTGGTTACCGTTCTCGTCGAAGGCGAACCCGAACTTCGTGGCGATCACGACGCTTTCGCGGACCGGCTGCAGGGCTTCACCTACCAGTTCCTCGTTGTGGA
>JBBQFE010000591.1:0-2296 GCA_038321605.1 Mycobacteriales bacterium
CCTGCTCGTACGACGCGGCGTTGAGCAGGTCGTCGGCCTTCTGCTCACCGGCGAGCAGCCGACGCCAGAGGTCGCCCTGCCGATGCAGCGCGGCCGTCGTCGCGCCGGTCACGGCCACCTGCCGGCCTGTGCCGCGGCCGAACGGCCTCGCCGACGCGGGCGGCGTGCTGAGCCAGTCCGCCCACTTCTTCAGCGAGCTCTTGACCGTGCCGGCCGAGCCGGCCGGCAGCCGGTGCGACAGCTCGTCGAGCCAGTCGTAGGCGTTCTGCAGCCGATAGGGCGCGAACTCCGCTTCGTAGGTCGAGCGGTCGCCCGCCGTCGAGAGCAGGCAGGTGTCAGCGAGCATCCGGCCCAGACCCAATGCCGTGGCCAGCATCGGGTCCTGCCCGGCGAGGGTGTTCCGGATGTCCTCGTAGAGCTCCAGCACGTCGTCCTGGATGGCGGCCGTCGTGTGGTGCGGCCCCTGGATGTTCTGCTTGATGGTCGTCGTGCTCTTGGCGAGCTTGGTGGGGTCGAGGCCGGCCGCGGTGATCGCGGCGTCGATCTGGAAGAGCGTGGCGATGGCCCGCTCCCCGGTCGCCATCTGGCCGACCCCCGGCAGGTGGCGCGGCGGGGGGTCGGTCGGCTTCGCCTCCTCCGGCATCTTATACGGCGCGAAGTGGTAGAGCTCGGCGAACCGCCAGCCCATCGAGACCGCAGCCGAGGCGGCGTCTGTCGCGGGGGTCGAGGTGGGGGGGGACGTGGTCTGGCTGGACTTCCTCACGGGCACTCCGATCGCCGTGCCGAGTCGCCCCTGCGCCGCAGATCAGGGGGTCTGATGGCAACGCCGATGCTAGAACGCGCCTGTCCGGATCGATGGGGTTCGACCGCTTCAACCCATCCCGATTGTCGTGTCGCGGGTTGTGTGGCGGTGCTAGCGGTCGGTAGCGGTGACGCCTTCGGCGGTGAACGCGTTACTGACACGAGATACCGCCTTGCTCCTATTCGGCGTCAAGAAGTAGGTCCCGACCCATGCCTTCGAGCAAGTCCTGCCGCATGGCGCCGTGCGTCCGGCGGAGTTCCCCTCCCTTCGATTCAGAGGCGGTTTGGGCGATCGCAATGCATTCGCCCACGAGCCGCCTTGCGGCATCCCGCACGTCCTGGCTGGCCATCAGCTCCAACAAGTAACTCGTCGCCACCACCTGCTCAACGACAGGAAGGAAGCAGGCTGTCGACACCGCCCGTGCGAGCCGTGTTCATGAGGCTCGTCGTTTCACGGTCGAACTCGTCCAGCGCGGTCAGGAACTGCAGGAAGTTGCCCTGACGTTCGTTCCGCAGAAAGTTGGCTCGTTCGGAGTTCCGTTTCAGCGCCTCTGCCCGGGCAGCTGCGCGGCTTGTCGTTCTGGCCGTTAGGTAGGCGAACCCAACGCCAGCGATGCCTGTCGCGGCCGTTGCGATTGGTGCGACCCAGTCCGAAGCCATCGTCCGAGGATAGGGACAGCCGGCGCTGTTCTTCCTCCCAGATGACTGAGCCGAATGGTGGCGGCCAGGGGGCTGGACGCCGACAACCACCGCGACGGACAGCTAGCGGTCGATGTCGGCGCGGGCTTGGGAACGCACGGTTACCGTGATCCCGCCGGACCAGGCCTGCACCACCGGCCCGAGCAGAGGCAGCTTGACCCGCGCCGTCAGCTCGACCACCGCGGTCTGACCATCCGGGCACCCGGTGTCGCCGGTCAGCTGGAGGGCGGTGACCCGGGACGGCAGCGCATAGCTCGAGAGGTACACCGCGGCCGCGCTGCGCACCGTCGCCGTCGAGAGCGGCACCGCGCCCGGGACACCGTCCCGATAGACAGTCGCTGGGTCCACCGCGTCGGCCGCATCGAGGGCAGCTGCGTCCGCGGCGTCCAGCAACTGGGTCCGGGCCAGGTGGACGGCCGTGACGTCGACCGCCACCACCACGAAGGCGATGGCGATGATGACGTAGCCCAAGATCAGGATCAGGATCTGGCCGTCATCGGGCCCCTCTTCCGGCCCCTCAGCGCCCAGGCGGAGTCGAAGCCGTTCCCGCACAGTCACTCTCAGCGCGCCGAGAACTGGTTGACGTTGGCAACATGCGTAGCGGAGAGCGTCACCTGGACCGGGATCAGCCGGGCCAGGAAGCGTGGGACGCCGGGGAGCACCACGGTGATCGAGCCCTTCACAGTCACGCGGCCGTCCGGGGACAGGCACGGCGAGGCCTTGCAGACGATCGTGAGCTGATCCCGCCCCGGTGGGGTGAAGCCCTGGTCCTGAGAGGCCAACGTGGCCGCCGCGC
>JBBQFE010000592.1:0-2276 GCA_038321605.1 Mycobacteriales bacterium
AGTGCGGCTCGGCGTAGCCGCCGTCGGCGCGCAGACCCTCGACGAGTCGCGAGAGCTGGGTGGTGGTGGCCACATAGCCGATCAGTACACCGCCGGGACGCAGCGCGGCACCGACGGTGGGCAGTACCTCCCAGGGAGCCAGCATGTCCAGGATCACCCGATCCACGACCTCGTCGGCGGGATGGTTGATCAGGTCATCGAGCCGAAGATCCCAGTTGTCGGGCGCTGCACCGAAGAAGGTGTCCACGTTGCGGCGGGCATGCTCGAGGTGATCCTCGCGGCGTTCGTAGGAGATGACCTGACCGGTCGGCCCGACGGCGCGCAGCAGGGAGCAGGTCAACGCGCCGGAGCCGGCTCCGGCTTCCAGCACCCGGGCGCCGGGGTGGATGTCGCCCTGGGCCACGATCTGGGCCGAGTCCTTGGGGTAGATGACAGCCGCCCCGCGCGGCATGGACAGCACGTAGTCGCTGAGCAGGGGCCGCAGCGCCAGGTAAGCCGTTCCCGAGGCTGACGCGACGACGGACCCTTCAGGCACCCCGATCAGATCGTCGTGGGCGATGGCGCCGCGGTGGGTGTGGAAGTGCTTTCCTTCCTCCAGGGTCACAGTGAACAGCCGGCCCTTGGGATCGGTGAGTTGAACGCGATCGCGCACCTGGAACAACGGATTCATGAGGCCTTTCTTCCTTGGGACAGGCCCAGAGCCCGAACCAGATCGCTGGTGGCCAGCACGCCGCGGCTGCTGCCGTCGTTACCGACCACCAGGTATTCACTCGCCGGATTGGTCCGGATCGCGGTGAGCAACGCCTCACCGTGCAGGTGATCGTCGATGATGAGGCCAGGTTCCAATGGTCTGGACACCTCGGCCAGGGTCGCCCAGGGCCTGCTGCCGGGTGCCAGTTTGCTGATCTGTGACTCGCGGACCAGCGCCCGGCTGCGGCCCGCGGAGTCGATGATCACGATGCCCGCCGATCTGGTCTCGGCCACTCGGCGCACCGCTTCGGAGATCGGCGTCGCGGCGGGCAGGTAGAGCGTGGGACGGATCAGACTCGTCAGGTCCAGGGCAGCGGCCCGGCGTTGCAGGCCTTCGCTGCGCAGGGTCTGGGTGGCGCCGAACCAGAGGAACGCGGCCACCGCGAATCCCATCGCGGTCGCGCCGACGGTGGTGAACGACAGCGACTGCCCGTTGGTTGCCAGCGCGCTGGATACGAGCACCCCGAGGGCCAGCAGAAGCGCCACCGCGCGGCCGGACCAGGCGGCCACCACCGCGCCGCGGCTGCGAGAGCTGCCCGCCATCCACACCAGGGCCTGCACCAGCCGTCCGCCGTCCAGGGGCAGGCCGGGCAGCACATTGAAGACCGCGATGATCAGATTGCTCCAGGCCAGCAACGCCAGCATCACCCCGGCGCTGGACGTCGAACTTGGAATCAGACCGACCGCCCAGCAGCCTGCGGCGACGAGGAACGACACGACCGGTCCGGCGGCGGCGATCGCGAACTCGTCGCGGGGCCGGGCAGCTTCGCCTTCGATCTCGGACACTCCCCCGAGCAGGAACACCACAATGCGGCGCACCCGCAGTCCCAGGGCCCGACTGACCACGGTGTGACCCAGCTCGTGGGCCAGCACGGACAGCGCCAGGGCCACCGCGAACACCAGCGCGAGGCCGTACGAGCCGGCACGTGAGAGACCGGACACCTGATTTCGGAGGAAGTCGGCGTAACTCAAGGTGATGAAGCCCGCGACGATGAGCCAGCTCGGTGTGACGAAGATCGGAACTCCGAGCACGCTGCCCAGGCGGAGCAACCGGCCGTTGCCGACCGGACGGTCGCCGGAGGCAGGGCTGGGGGTGCTCACCCGCTGATCGTACGGACATCGGGGTGGCGTGCCCGCCACCCGCCGGTCGTTGCCAGCTCGCGGGGACCGCCCACTAACCTTCGACTCGTGTCAGAACCCGATCGGCCGTGGCGGCAGGCACCGCCACCCGATCTGCGTGCCCAGATCGAAGCTGCGACCAGGCTCCGCCGCAACGGCAGGCATGCCCGGCACTCCGGTTCGCGGCATGCTGCGCCACGCCAGCCGGCCCCGGTGAAGCGACTGCCGGCGAGCGTGAAGCTGGCGCTGCTGGTGCTGACGACGGTGGTGTTGGTGGTCCTGCTACGGACCTACGTCATCGCGTCGTTCTACATACCGTCGGCTTCCATGGAACCCACGCTGCACGGTTGTCCGACCTGCGAGCCGGACCGCGTGATGGTGGACAAGATCTCGTACCACTTCAGCTC
>JBBQFE010000593.1:0-2264 GCA_038321605.1 Mycobacteriales bacterium
CGGGATCGGACGAGTTCGACGCCGGCCTGGACTTTCCCGTCCATCGGCACCCGACCGGACTGCTGGTGCCGACCCCGGCCGCACGCGGTCGGGTGATAGACACCCTGCGCCAGCACGGAGCGACCTCGGTGTGGTTCGGAGCTGCGGCACCGTTGGGTCTGCTGGCGCCGGCCCTGCGCGGCGCCGGAGCTCGGCGGCTGGTGGCCACCACCCACGGACACGAGGTTGGTTGGGCGATGCTTCCGGTGGCCCGACAGGCGCTGCGGCGGATCGGCAACTCTGTCGACGTGGTCACCTACCTGGGCGATTACACCCGCCGTCGACTGGCCCGTGCGCTGGGAACGCGCACCACGATGACGCAGCTCACCCCAGGGGTGGACACGAGCGTCTTCACCCCCGAGGTCGACGGCGCCGGCATCCGACGGCGCTACGAGTTGGGTGATCGTCCGCTGGTGGTCTGCGTGTCGCGGCTGGTGCCGCGCAAGGGACAGGACACGCTGATCCGGGCGCTGCCGGCCATCCGCGAGCAGATCGGGGACGCGGCGCTGCTGCTGGTGGGCAAGGGACCCTACGAGAAACGTCTGCGCGAGCTCGCGGCCAGCAACGGGGTCAGCGAGCACGTGGTGATCACCGGCGGCGTCAGCCATGCCGAACTGGCTCAGCACTACGCAGCCGGCGACCTGTTCGCGATGCCGTGTCGCACCCGTCGTCTCGGCATGGACGTCGAAGGTCTCGGAATCGTGTTCCTGGAGGCGTCGGCGACCGGCCTGCCGGTGCTGGCAGGCGATTCGGGAGGGGCCCCGGACGCGGTCCTGGACGGCAGAACCGGGCGGGTCGTCGACGGGTCGGACCCGTCCGCCGTGGCCGCCGCAGCGGTGAGCATGCTGGCCGACCGTGAGCTGGCCACTCGGTACGGCCTGGCCGGTCGGCAGTGGGTGGAACAGAGCTGGCAGTGGGACGGCATCGCCGCCAGGTTGGCGGAGTTGCTTCACCTTTAGCGGTGCAGCACGGTCAGTCCTGTCTCGCTCCTGAGTACAGGGACGCGATCTCAGCGGCACATTCCGACATCACGACACTGCGCTTGAGCTTGAGCGACGGCGTCAGCTGGCCCGTCGATTCGGTCCAGTCCTCCGGCAGGATCGTGAACTTCTTGATCGCCTCCGCCATCGAGACCGCCCTGTTGGCCGAGTCGACGGCATGTTGGACGTCGGCGTGCAGTTCGGGGTCATCGACCAGCTCGCTCAACGGGGTCGTGGCGGGTCTGCCGGCCTTCTCGAGCCAGGCGGGGAACGACTCCGGGTCGATGGTGATCAGGGCTGCGATGAACGGCTGCTGATCGCCGACAACGAGGCATTGGCTGATCAGCCAGTGCGCACGTACCCGGTCCTCGAGCACCGCCGGCGCGACGTTCTTACCGCCGGCGGTCACGATCAGTTCCTTCTTACGGCCGGTGATGGTCAGAAAGCCGTCGTTGTCGATCTCGCCGATGTCACCGCTGTGGAACCAGCGCTTGCCGTCGACCATCTCGATGGACTCTGCCGTGGCGGCCTCGTTGCGCCAGTAACCGGAGAAGACCACCGGACCGGACAGCAGCACCTCTCCATCGGCTGCGATCCGGACGCTGGTGCCGCCCACCGGCCGGCCCACCGAGCCGACCTTCACCTTGTCCGGGACGTTCAGGAAGATGCCGGCGGTGGTCTCCGTCAGGCCGTACCCCTCGTAGATCGTCACGCCGATGCCTCTGAAGAAGTGCCCGAGTCGAGCACCCAACGGTGCGCCACCGGAGATCGCGGCCTCGCACCGCCCACCCAGTGCAGCCCGGAGCTTGCCATACACCAGTTTGTCGAACAGACCGTGTTGCAGCTTCAGGCCCAGGCTCGGGCCGCGGCTGTCCAGTGATTCCGAGTACGCGATCGCGACCCGTTCGGCGCGCTCGAAGATGGCGCCCTTGCCGTCCGCGCGGGCACGCTGCTTGGCGGTGTTGTAGACCTTCTCGAACACCCTCGGCACGCTCAGCACGAACTTGGGCTTGAACACGCCGAGATCGGGAATCAGGTTCTTGATGTCGGCGGTGTGCCCCAGCGTGGTGCCGGTGGCGATCGCGCCAACCTCGATGGCGCGACCGAAGACGTGGGCGATGGGCAGGAACAGCAGGGTGGACGATTCCTCGTTGAACAGGTGTTCCAGGCCGCTGACGATCTCGAACACCTCGGCCAGGAAGTTGGCGTGGGTAAGTTCGCAGCCCTTGGGGCGACCGGTGGTTC
>JBBQFE010000594.1:0-2262 GCA_038321605.1 Mycobacteriales bacterium
AGGATACCCGTTCGGTGCAACGTGCAAGCCTGCAGCGCCGGGTCAGGAACCGAACGGGTTACCGGCGGCCACGCAGATCCCGGCGAACTCGGTGGCCTCCAGGCTGGCGCCGCCGACGAGCGCCCCGTCGACGTCCGGTTGGGCGATGATCTCCGCCGCGTTGGTGGACTTCACCGACCCGCCATAGAGGATGCGCACGGCCCGGGCAACCTCATCGCCGTACAGCTCAGCGAGTTGGGTCCGCAGTGCGGCGCAGACCTCCTGGGCATCTTCCGGCGTGGCCACCTTGCCGGTACCGATCGCCCACACCGGTTCGTAGGCGATCACGACTGTCGCCGCCTGCTCCGCACCGATTCCGGCCAGGCCCGCCACCAACTGGTCGGTGCAGTGGCCCACGTGCGTGCCTGCCTCCCGGACTTCGAGCCGCTCGCCCAGGCAGAGAATGGGCACGATCTGCTGGGCAAGCGCCGCCTTGACCTTGGCGTTCACCAGCTGGTCGGACTCGGCGTGGTGTTCCCGACGTTCAGAGTGCCCGACGGTGACGTAGCTGCAGCCCAGCTTTGCCAGCATGGCGCCGGAGATGTCACCGGTGAACGGCCCGGACGTCTGGTCGGACAGGTCCTGCGCGCCGTAGCCCAGCCGCAGCTTGTCGCCGTCGACGAGGCTCTGTACCGAGCGAATGTCTGTGAACGGTGGCAGCACCACGACGTCCACCACATCGAAGTGGTGCGGCTTGAGTGAGAACGCGACCTTCTGTACGAGCGCCAGTGCCTCGAGGTGGTTGAGGTTCATCTTCCAGTTGCCGGCAATCAGCGGCTTGCGCACCGGCCCCTTCGCCACTCAGGCCTCCTCGAGTACGGCGACACCCGGCAGCGTCTTGCCCTCCAGGTACTCCAGCGACGCACCGCCGCCGGTCGAGATGTGGCCGAACCGGTTCTCGTCGATCCCCAGCGCACGAACCGCAGCGGCAGAGTCGCCGCCACCGACGACTGTGAGGCCGGCAGCTGTGGTGACCGCCTCGGCGACCCCCCTGGTGCCCGCCGCGAACGGTGCACTCTCGAACACGCCCATCGGACCGTTCCAGAAGACCGTGCTCGCCGCAGCAAGCACGTCCGAGAACGCGGCCACCGAGGCCGGCCCGATGTCCAGGCCCTTGTGGCCAGACGGTATCTGGTCGGCCGGCACCACCCGGGTCTCGGCGTTATCACTGATCTCGGTCGCCACCACGATGTCCGTGGGTAACACGATCTTGTCACCCGCCTCGCGCAGCAGCCGCGTGCAGTTGTCGATCTGGTCAGCTTCCAGCAGGGAGTCACCGACCTCGTGACCCTGCGCGGCCAGGAACGTGAAGCACATTCCACCGCCTACCAGCAGCCGGTCCACCTTGGGCAGCAGCGCGTCGATCACCGCCAGCTTGTCCGACACCTTCGAACCACCGAGGACCACGACGTACGGCCGCTGCACCTCACCGGCGGCGCCCGTCAGCCGCTGCAGAACGCCGACCTCGGTCGCCACCAGGTCGCCGCAGTAGTGCGGGAGCAAACGGGCCACGTCGTATACCGAGGCATGAGCTCGGTGCACCGCACCGAACGCGTCGTCGACATATGCGCCACCGCCTTCCTCGCCCCCGGTGAGCAAGGCCAGCGCGGCGGCGAACTCTGCTCGATCCGCGGGATCCTTGGCGGTTTCACCGGCGTTGAAGCGCACGTTCTCGAGCAGCAGCAGCTCACCGTCACCGAGTCCGTCTGCCATCAGGCGTGCGCTCTCACCCACGGTGTCGAGTGCGAACTCCACCGGACTGCCCATCAGCTGGGCCAGCCGATCAGCGACCGGGCGCAGCGAGTACTGCGGATCCGGTGCTCCCTTCGGACGTCCCAGGTGTGCGGTCACGATCACCCGCGCACCGGCCTCGAGCAGCTTGACCAGGACCGGCAGTGACGCCCGGATCCTGCCGTCATCGGTGACGCTGCGGGCCTCGCCATCCAGGCTGGGCTTGCTCAGCGGGACGTTCAGGTCGCTGCGCACGAGCACCCGGCGACCCCGAACCCCCACTCCGATCAGATCGTCGACGGTTCGCATCGCCGGCGTTACAGCGAGGAACCGACGAGACCGACCAGGTCGACCAGTCGGTTGGAGTAGCCCCACTCGTTGTCGTACCAGCCGACGACCTTGACCTGGTTTCCCATCACCTTGGTGAGGGTGGCATCGAAGATGCAGGACGCCGGGTCGGTCACGATGTCTGCGGACACGATCGGGTCCTCG
>JBBQFE010000595.1:0-2259 GCA_038321605.1 Mycobacteriales bacterium
GCCTTCGATCCGGTCATCGCCGTGACCGCCGGGTGGTCGGAACGCGAATGGGCCTTCGATAACGGGGTGTTCGTCAACGACGACGACATCATGACCTTCGTCGCCGACGACGGGGCCAGACGAGGTGACGGTGCACCGGTGCTGGTGGTGCACACGACGTCGGGTTTCGCAGCGGCACATCTCGGCGACCCGTCGACCGCTGCCGGCGCCGTGCTTGATCGACTGAAGCAGAAGTTCGGCGTCGCAGCCGAGCCTGATTGGGTGCGGACGCATCGGTGGGGGTTGGCAAAATCCGCCGGCGCCCACGAGACGGCGTTCGGTTGGCTGGATCTCGGCGTCGGTGCCGGGCTGGGGATCGCCGGCGATTCATGGTGCCCTCAGGGCAGGCCCCGGGTGGAGAGCGCCTGGCTCTCCGGGACCGCCCTGGCCTGCCACATCCTGCAACGGCGGGGTTGACGGGCCGGTAGCACCGCGGTGACGCGATCCGGGCGGTTCAGTGACGTGCTGTCGATCTGATGTGCTCGAAGATCAGGTTGGTCTCCGTCAGCGCCACATCCGGATTGCCGCTGAGGTTGACGACGACGAAGTCCCTCAGATTCTCGGTGTTCCGCGCCGCGACGTGCACCAGAAAGTCATCGGCGCCAGCGAGGAAGAAGACGTTGAGCACCTCGGGCAGTTCCGACACGCTGGCGGCGAACTCGGCGATGTGGCTTCTGGCGTGCGCCTGCATCCGGACAGCGATCATGGCCTGGATCGGCCGGCCGATCGCGGCGGGGTCGACATCGGCGTGAAAGCCGCGGATCACGCCGCGCTCCCGCAGCGCGCGGACCCGACCCAGACACGTGGAGGCGGCAATTCCCACTGCTTCGGCCAGGGCATTGTTCGGCAGCCGGGCATCGGCCGACAATCGGGCGAGGATGGCCCGGTCGACGGAGTCCAGCCCGTCCTCCGACGTCGGCGAGGCTTCGGAGCGCGGTTTCGGCGTTACGGGCTCGTTGCCGACCCGAAGCCTGTTCGCTGGAGAGGCCTGCCGACGGGGGTTTCTCGAACTTTCAACAGCCATCTCGGCATTGTTTCAGAATTATCTTCAGGTCTCTAGCGTTCCATCCGCGCATCCTTCATTCTCAACATAACTACCATCCACGGCACGACCGTTGCACGGACCAAGGAGAGGCACACGATGAAGGTCGGCATTCCCCGCGAAGTCAAGAACCACGAGTACCGGGTGGCGATCACCCCGTCCGGTGTGAACGAACTCGTCCGCAACGGTCACGAGGTCTTCGTCGAGCAGGACGCCGGAGTCGGATCGTCGCTGCCGAACGAGGACTACATCGCTGCCGGCGCTCGGATCCTGCCGACCGCCGATGACGTCTGGGCCACCGGTGACCTGATCCTCAAGGTTAAGGAGCCGATCGCCGAGGAGTACGGACGGATGCGGGCCGACCAGACCCTGTTCACCTATCTGCACCTCGCTGCCGACAAGGCCTGCACCGATGCCCTGCTCAAGGCCGGCACCACCGGAATCGCCTACGAGACTGTGCAATTGGCCGACAACTCGCTGCCGCTGCTGGCCCCCATGTCCGAGGTCGCCGGCCGACTGGCGCCCCAGGTGGGCTCCTACCATCTGATGCGCCACGGCGGTGGACGCGGCGTGCTGATGGGCGGAGTGCCCGGCACCTACGCGGCCAAGGTCGTCGTCATCGGCGCCGGCGTATCGGGCCAGAATGCCGCGGCGATCGCACTCGGCATGCAGGCCGAGGTGCTGCTGCTCGACCGCAACGTGGCCCGTCTGCGCCAGGTTGATGCGATCTACCAGGGCCATTGCCAGACCGTGGCGTCGAACGCCTACGAGGTCGAGCGGGCGGTGCTCGATGCAGACCTCGTGATCGGAGCGGTGCTGGTGGCCGGGGCGAAGGCGCCCACGCTGATCAGCAACGAGCTGGTGTCGAGGATGAAGCCCGGCTCGGTGCTGGTGGACATCTCCATCGACCAGGGCGGCTGCTTCGAGGACTCGCACGCCACCACGCACGCAGATCCCACGTATGAGGTGCACAACTCGGTCTTCTACTGCGTGGCCAACATGCCCGGCGCGGTGCCGCACACCTCGACCTACGCCCTCACCAACGTCACGCTGCCCTACGCGGTGGAGCTGGCGAACCGCGGCTGGCAGGCCGCGCTCAAGGCAGATCGGGCCTTGGCGCTCGGGCTGAACACCCACGACGGCGAGCTCACCAACGGCCCCGTCGCCGAGGCACATGG
>JBBQFE010000596.1:0-2246 GCA_038321605.1 Mycobacteriales bacterium
GCTCTTGGTGAGAGTGGCGGGCCGGTTGTGCTCGGCGGAAGAACCGGCACCAGGTACACGCGAGCCCTGAGTCACGGACAGCACCTGCTGAGCCCTGAGCGTTGCGGTTCTCGCCGGGGCGAAAGGCCTCATGGCTCGATGCTTCGTCGTCCGTTGCTGCCGAAGCCGGTGCATGGTCGCTGACAGCGAGGGCAGCGACTAAGGGCCAACCACATGCTGACGGCGCTGGGCACGACGGTACATCACCTGACCAACGAACCCGTCGACGTAGCGGCCAACATCCCGCCCTTGGAGCATCTGTTCCTGCGCGCCGGCCCGACGCTTCGAGCCTTGCCCGGGCCGGAGTACGTCACGGAGCAAGGTATTCCCTTCGGTTACCGAACCGGCCGCTGCGCGGCCGGCCCGGTACCCGAACGGAGGCGACCGGCGGGTCGCGGCAGGGCAGGTTGCTGGCGCGGGCGCGGGCTCGCAAGGCCTAAGCCGGGGCTGCGGCGGTGGGTCGCGGCGGCGGGCGCGGAGAGGAAACATCGAGATCGTTGGTCACAGGTGGGGCCTCTGCCGCACCTACCAGAGGTGAGGGCGAACGAGTGGCGTCCGTACTCATCGAAGGGATGGAGATGGGGATGTTTGAGCAGCAGGCGGTGAGGCCAGATGGGTCGGCGCCTCCGTGCGAGGTCGAGGCGGCGGTGCCGCTGGGGCGGCATCGCCCGCACCGCTTTCCGGCCCGGGGTCATGTGGTCAAGGTGCTCTACAGCGAGGAGGAGCGGGACACCGTGGAACGGGCCGCGGAGGTAGCGGGGCTTCGGCCCAGCAGCTATGTGGCCGCGGCGGCGCTGCGGATGGCACAGGGGGTCGTGGAAGCGCGCGACGATGTGGTTCAGGACGGTGCCACCGAAATCCGTCATGTGGTGGTTGCCTGGTCGGACCGTGAGGACCGCGAGCTGTTGGCTGAGCTCATCCAGGCCCGGCTGGCGCTGCGCCGGTACGGGGTCAACGTCAACCAGGCCGCTGCGGTACTCAACAGCGGCGGGAACGCGCCGGTGTGGCTCGAGCAGGCGATCGCCGGCGGTGACCGAGCGGTGGTCCGGGTCGACACGGCCGCAGCAGCGCTCGCGCGCCGGCTGGCCTGAGCGCCAGGAGCGGGTCGAAGTGATCGGTCAGGTGCTGCCGCGGGGTGGGTCGGTACGCGGCTTGCTCTACTACCTGTTCACTGAGGGCCTGGCAGGGGAGAAGGGGCTGGAGTCCGCCCACACCGCCGCCCGGATCATCGCCGGCTGGGACGACACGGCGGATCTGGAGGGCTTGCAGCCGCCGGTGTGCGACGGCGGCCAGCGGGACTTCCGGGCCTTGGTCAGCCGGCTCAACGAACCGGTGCTGGCGCTCGACCTCGACCGCGACCAGCTCAAGAAGTACAAGCCCGTCTACCACCTCACGGTCGCCGCGGCGAAGGACTCGAACACCGGGCAGCCGGTCGACCGCTACCTATCGGACGAGCAGTGGGCCGACATCGCCCGCGAGTACATGGACCAGATGGGACTGGCCAAACGGGGGGAGGACACGGGGGTGCGGTGGGTCGCGGTCCGGCACGCCGAGGATCACATCCACATCGTGGCGACCTTGGCGCGCCAGGACGGCCGACGCCCGCGGCTGTTCAACGACCGGTACCGCTCGATGGAGGCGAGCCGCTTCTTGGAAGGCAAGTACGGACTCACAGCCACCAGCGCCACCGGCCGCACTGGGGCACCGCCGACCAGTCGGGCAGAAAACCGTAAGTACCAGGCGACCGTCGGGCGCAGGCGCGCTGAGGGCAGGCCCGCACCGGCTGCGCCGGACCGGGAGGTCCTGCGCCGACATGTACGGACCGCAGCGGCCGGTGCCGGCAACCTGACCGAGTTCTTCGCCCGGCTGAGGGCCGACGGCCTGCTGGTCCGTGAGCGCATGAGCGAACGGAACCCTGGCGAGGTCACCGGATACGCAGTGGCACTGCCGGACCGTTACGACGGCGGTGGTAAACCGATCTACTTCGGTGGCGGCAAGCTCGCACCCGACCTGACTCTCCCGCAGCTGCAGCGGCGATGGCAGGACACCGGGCCGGCCGGAGCGCCACGTGCGGCTGGCAAGGCATCTGCCCCCGGCCCGAGAGCTGCATGGGCTGCCTCCGGTGAGCGCCAGGATGGTCACGCCGACCGGTTCGGGCTCACGGCGAACGAACGTCTGCGGATCTGGAAGCAGGCCACGATCGCCGC
>JBBQFE010000597.1:0-2244 GCA_038321605.1 Mycobacteriales bacterium
CTCGTCGAGGATGTACAACGCCTCCCCCGCCCGGTGCCCGCTTGTCCCGACGGTCACCTGCGCCCAGTCTGGGCCGCTGGCCGCGGACCGGGTGTCGATCACCCGGACCCGCGGGCGGCCTCGGCGGTCAGCCGGCGGCGGCGAACGGTCGCGCCAACACTCGGTCCTCAGCGCCGAAATCCCCGGTGTGGTCGGCGACCATCTCGTACCCGTCGTCGTCGAGACGCTCGGGCAGTCCGTCCGGATCGAGAACGACCGAGCCGGACATCCCCCGCTTGCGTCGCTCGAACCGGGACACGCCACGGGACAGGTCGTGACCGATGGAGTCCGGTTCGAGCTCGTAGCTGACCCGGCTGTTCTCGTCTTTGACGTACTGCTTGGAATACAACGCGCCTCGGACGACGATCGGATCCCCCTTCTTCAGCGACAGCGCGACGTTCTCCGCGAACTCTCGCCAGAAGGTCACATTCACGAACAACTTGTGCCCGTCCATCCATTGACCTGTCTCGCGATCCTTGCGGCGCTGGGTATGTGCGACGCGAAAGGACACCCTCGACACCCCGGTATCCCCCGTCTTGAGGACGACGTCATCCACGACGTTGCCGATGATCGTGATGCTGGATTCGTTCATGGCCTGGCTCCTTGTCCTGTTCCGGTCACCCGGGGCCCCGTTCGGGCTGAGACCACTACATCGCGATCGGAGCGCGTCCACCGCCGGCCCGCAGCGAATGTGGACAGCCGGTATCGCTGGGGATAACCGGTGAGGAACCGTCAGACGGACCTGCTCTGCGGCCTCAGCGGTACGCCGCAGAATCGGGTACTGAGGAGAACGACCGCCGGTAGGCCGTGGGCGCCACTCCGGTGTGCCGCTGGAAGTGATGGCGCAACAGCGCAGCCGTACCGAAGCCGGAGCGCTGGGCTATCACCTCGATGGGCTCGCGGCCGGACTCCAGTTGGCGCCGGGCGAACAGGACTCGCTGGCGCAACAACCAGGAATGCGGGGTGGTGCCGGTGGCCTCGGTGAAGCGTCGGGCAAACGTTCGCGGGCTCATGTTCACGCGCGCGGCCATCGAGCTCACGGTGTGCACATCGTCGAGTTCGCCAAGCAGTTCATCCATCATCTCCGCCAGGCCATCCGAACCGGCCGGCGGGACCGGAACATCGATGTACTGCGCCTGGCCGCCTGCCCGGTGCGGCGGCACGACCATTCGGCGCGCGACCGCATTAGCTACCTCTGCGCCGTGCTCGGTGCGCATCACGTGCAGACAGAGGTCCAATCCTGCCGCGGTGCCAGCTGAGGTGTAGACCCTGCCGTCGCAGACGTAGAGCACGTTGGGATCGACGTCGAGGGCGGGATAGCGCCGCGCCAACTCGGCCGCGTGGCGCCAGTGGGTGGTGCACTTTCGGCCGTCCAGCAGGCCCGCCTCGGCGAGGGCGAACGCGCCTGAACACAGTGCCATCACCGCGGCCCCGTTGTCGTAGGCCCGGCGCAGCGTGTCGGTGACCGCGACCGGGATGTCGGAGATCTGACCTGCGGAGATGATGACCAGATCGGCGTCCAGCGCCTCAGCGAACCGCGAGGGAGTGGTGATGCTGAAGCCGTTGTGCGTGGGGACGGCATCCGCCGTCTCGGACGCCACCACGAAGTCGTAGGTGGGTAGCCCCTCGTCGGAGCGATCGATCCCGAATGCCTCGCAGGCGACGCCGAACTCGAACGGATGCAGTCCCGGAAAGACCAGGGCGACTACTTTCCTCAATGCCATGGATTCACTCTGACGCTCGGATGGCAGAAAATCAACCATCATGAACATTCCTGCCACCGGGCACGCGTCGGTGCATGGCGCCTGGGCGGCCACAGCTGCTGGATAACATTGCTGCAAGCCCTCGTAGCTCAGCGGATAGAGCAGGCGCCTTCTAAGCGCTTGGCCGCAGGTTCGATCCCTGCCGAGGGCACTCGGGCAGTTGCAGGTGGCTGGAATCGGCTACGAGGGCCACGCCACCTTTCGCGACATCCGCTATTACCGGTCGGGCGCCCGTGCGGGTCGACGGACGATCGGGACACCCGGACGTTCGGTAGGTGGAGCGGCGGCTGCCAGCGCCCCTATGTCCCCGGCTTGCTCTAGGCTCCTCTACCGTGAGCGAACGCGACGACAAACTGGTGTGGATCGACTGCGAGATGACGGGCCTCGAGCTGGGACGGGACGCGCTGATCGAGATCGCGGTCCTGGTCACCGACGGCAACCT
>JBBQFE010000598.1:0-2229 GCA_038321605.1 Mycobacteriales bacterium
TGGTCGCCGTGCGTGGCTTCGCCCGATACCTGGCCGGCATCGACGCCGCCACCGAGGTGCCGCCGTTGGGGCTGATGCCGCTCCGGCAGCGGTGGCGCCCGCCGTTCATTTGCTCCCCGGCCGACATCGACACGGTGATCGACCAGGCCCAGTCACGGCTGGTGCCACTGCACACCAGCAGCATGGCGGCGTTGCAGGATTACGCCAGGCTGCGCGATCAACTCCAGCCACGATCGGAGGGCCCGAGCTTCTTCGTGTCTCTCACTCGCAAACGCCTGCTCTATGCCGTGGTCTCGCAGACCTTCCGGCAGCTCATCGACGACACAGGTGTCGGAGCAGGTGCGCCGTGTCCTCCGCGGCTGCACGACCTGCACCATAGTTTCGCGGTCGCCACCCTGCTCGGTTGGTATCGCGGGGGCGAGGACGTGGCGGCCAAGATCCCGTCGTTGTCGACCTATCTCGGGCACCGAGAACCTAGTGGTCGAGTTCGTTAGTTCGTCGGGGGTCTGAGGTCTTGCCAGGCGGTGGGATCGTTGAGGTAGAGGCCGCAGGCGAGGTCGAGTGCGTTTTGGCAGGTTCCGAAGGGCAGTCCGTTGGGGAAGATCGATCGGGCGTAGTCGTCGTGGCTGGCCCGATAGATCGCGACCTGCCAGTCGTGGGCCGAGCCGATATAGCGCAGCCGGCACAGCTTCAGCTCGGTGTCGTCGCTGGTGGTGGCCTCGACGTAGGTGAACGCGCCACGGTGGTGAACGTGCAGCAGCGTGATCTGCGGCCAGCGCTCACGAGCGCGGGCCGCCAGCCGTTGGTGCACCGATGACTTGGTCGACTCGGGAAACTTGACCGCCACCCGCCCATCCTGGCCCTTGCCCGCCGGCTGGTCGCCTACCGGCCGGTCGCCCGCCGGTCACCGGTGGGCAGGTTCGGCTGATGACCTCGGCGTGTCGGGGCAGCCCGGTAGCCACCCGCAGACGACAACGGGGCCATGCCGATCACCAGTCCGTTCGTCGTCGGGCTCACCGCGGCCGAGGAGATCGTGCTGTTCCAGCGCGCGCGCTGCGCACGCACCGAGCATCGGGACCGGGTCCGTGCCCAGATCGTGCTGGCCGCTGCGGCAGGACGCCCCAACGTGGTGATCGCACGTGCGGTGGGTGTCGGCGTGGACACCGCCCGCAAATGGCGCCGCCGGTTCGTCTCCAGACGCATGGCCGGGCTGGTCGACCTGCCCCGGTCGGGTCGACCACGCCGGTTCGACGCCAAGGCCACCGCCGCGATCACCGCGCTGGCCTGCACCCTGCCCGCCGAGACCGGACTGCCGCTGTCACGCTGGAGCAGCACCGAACTGGCTGTCGAGGCCGTCACCCGCGGTGTGGTGGCCTCGATCTCGGCATCGACGGTGCGCCGCTGGCTGCACCGGGATGCGATCAAGCCGTGGCAACACCGCTCGTGGATCTTCCCCCGCGACCCCGAGTTCGAGACCAAAGCCGCCCGCGTCCTCGATCTTTACGCCCGCACCTGGAATGGTGTCCTGCTCGGCGACGACGACTACGTGATCAGCGCCGATGAGAAGTCTCAACTCCAAGCCCTGCACCGGCGCCACCCCGGCCAACCCTGCGCGCCGGGCCAGGCCCGCCGGGTGGAGTTCGAGTACCGCCGTGGCGGCACCCTGGCCTACTTCGCCGCCTACGACGTCCACCACGCCCGCGTGATCGGCTCGATCGCCCCCAAGACCGGGATCGCACCGTTCACCGAGCTGGTCGCCCAGGTCATGACCACCGAGCCCTACGCATCCGCGCGCCGGGTGTTCTGGGTTGTGGACAACGGCTCCAGCCACGCCGGGCAGGCCTCGATCGACCGCATGAGCTCAGCGTGGCCGGCCGCGACCCTGGTGCACCTACCGATCCACGCCTCCTGGCTCAACCAGGTCGAGATCTACTTCTCAGTGCTGCAACGCAAGGCCATCAGCCCAGTCGATTTCGCCGACCTCGACGCCCTGGCCGCACGCATCCTGGCCTTCCAGGCCCGCTACAACCTCTCGGCGACACCCTTCGACTGGACCTTCACCCGCACCGATCTCCGAGCCCTCGCCGACCGGATGGACCTGCCCCACCCAGCCACACCCGTCCCGACAGCGGCATGACCCCCGACGAACTAACGACCTTGACCACTAGCAACGGGACTAGTCAGTGACGCGTCATCTCAACAGGCTAGAACCTGTTTGCCCTGCTCAGA
>JBBQFE010000599.1:0-2229 GCA_038321605.1 Mycobacteriales bacterium
CCTGCTCAGATCCGTGCCTCGGATCAGCTGGTCGAGGTGGTGCAATTGTCATCGGACTCGCCCTCCAGGTCAGATCGCGGCCACCGAGTCACGGCCTCCGGAGTCAGCATCATCGACGCGCCCGTCGCCTCAACAGTGCCGAACGTCCTTTCAGCGGCGATCAGCTGCCGGGTCTTGTTCCGGCGGGACCGGCCCGAACGGTCGTGCCACTCGATCCAGCCAGCACCTGCGCGGCCTGGGTGAGGTTGCCGATCGCCGCGGACCTTCCGGTGGCCCGCACGAAGCGCATGCACGCGCCGGCCTTGGGTCCCATGGAACCAGCCGGAAAGGGCAGTTCCGCAAGGCCGCCCACGTCGATGCTGGTGATGGGCGTTGCGTGGTCGGTGCCGAAATCGCGCATGACCGCCTCGACATCGGTCAGGATGACCAGCCGATCGGCCTGCAGCGCGATGGCCAGTTCTGCCGCCGTGCGGTCCTTGTCGACGACCGCCTCCACACCGGTCAGGTTTCCCGCGCTGTCCTCGACGACCGGAACCCCGCCGCCACCGCCGCAGATCACGACCGCACCGAAGTCGAGCAGGGCCGAGATGGCCGACAGTTCAACGATGCGCAGCGGCGCCGGGGATACGACGACCCGGCGAAGCCCGCCACCGTCGGCCGCCATCGTCCAGCCGTGCCCCGCGGCCAACTGGTGCCCAACGGCGTGTGCGTAGACGGGCCCGATGAACTTCGTGGGAGCGAGCGTGCCCGGGTCCGCGACCACGGTCTGCGAGACGATGCTGATGATCGGGCGGTCAACCCCCGCGTTGTGCAGGCATTGGGCCAGCCAATAGCCGATCATGCCCTGGGTCTGAGCGACCAGGTCGTCGAGCGGATAGGGCTGGCTCAAGGCAGGATCGCTCTCGCTCTCGGTGGCCAGCAGGCCCACCTGAGGGCCGTTGCCGTGACAGATCACCACGTCGTTGCCGGCCGTGAGAGCAACCAGTGACTGGGCCGCCTGCCGAATATGCGCAAGCTGGATGGGTGCGTCGGGCGATTCACCCCGCTGTAGTAGGGCGTTTCCGCCTAACGCCACGACGATCCGCATGTCAGAGGGTCAGCCCGGCGACGAGTACCGCCTTGATCGTGTGCAGTCGATTCTCGGCCTGGTCGAAGACGATCGAGTGATCGCCGCTGAACACCGAGTCGGTGACCTCAGCGCCGTCCAGGCCGTACTCGTCATGCAGGCGTGCACCAAGTTCAGTGCTGCTGTCGTGGACTGCGGGCAGACAGTGCATGAAGCGGGTCTCCGGAGTACCGGTGGCGGCCATCAGGGTGTCGTTCACCTGGTAGGGAAGCAGCATCGGGATGCGACGATGCCACTCCGAAGCACCCTCGCCCATGCTCACCCAGACGTCGGTGTAGACGAAATCCACTCCTCGGACGGCCTGCTGCGCATCGTCGGTGATCAGGATCCGCGCCCCGCTGCCGGCGGCGAGTTGCTGCGCCAGCTCGATGACCTCGGGCGGTGGCTGGAGTTCTTGTGGGGCGGCGATCCGGACGTCCATCCCCAGCAGCGCGCCGGTGATCAGCAGGGACCGCCCCACATTGCTGCGCGCGTCGCCTGTGAAGCAGTAGCTGATCTGCTCCACCGGACCCGGATGGTGTTCGCGCATGGTCAGGATGTCGGCGAGCATCTGGGTCGGGTGCCACGAGTCGGTGAGGCCGTTCCACACCGGCACACCGGCATGGTCGGCGAGTTGCTCCACGGTCTGCTGGGCAAAGCCGCGGAACTCGATGCCATCGAACATCCTGCCAAGCACCTGCGCGGTGTCCGCGATGGATTCCTCCCGGCCGATGTGAGAACCCTCCGGGCCGAGGTACGTGACGTGCGCGCCCTGATCGTGCGCGGCGACCTCGAATGCGCACCGGGTCCGAGTTGAACTCTTCTCGAACACCAACGCGATGTTTCGTCCGCCCAGGTGCGGGATTTCCGAATGCTGGGCCTTGTCGCGCTTCAGCGTGCCGGCCAGCTCGATGAGCCCGAGGAACTCGACCTTGGTCAGGTCGGTCTCCTTCAGCAGCGAGCCGGGGTGCCGGCCACGGGTCAACAGATGCGTCATGGCAAGTCCTTGTCGTGTGTGAGGATGGCGCTCGGCTGCGGGAGCGCCTCAGATGCCATCGCGCTGGATCGGGCAGGTCATGCATCGCGAGCCGCCCCGGCCTCGGCCGAGTTCGCTGCCCGGGATC
>JBBQFE010000600.1:0-2227 GCA_038321605.1 Mycobacteriales bacterium
TCGGCGACGTCGAGCCCCTCGGTCGGCAGGTCGCTATTCGGGGCGTCCGGTTTCGGGTGATCGGGATCTTCACCCAGGTCGGCTCGGCCTTCGGGATCAATCGCGATACCGAGATCCACATCCCCGTCACCGCGGCGCAACGGTTGTACGGCGTCTCGCGCATCGACGCGCTGGCCGTTCGGTCGCCGACGATCGACGGGATTCCGGCCCTGCAACAAGCGCTGCTCACCGGGCTGCGGGACAAGTACCCGGGGGAGAAATTCTCGGCGGTGACCCAGACGCAGATCCTCGGTGCCGTGGGCACGATTCTCGGGTTGCTCACCCTCGTGCTGGCCGCGATTGCTGGCATCTCGCTGTTCGTCGGCGGGGTCGGAGTGTCGAATATCATGCTCGTTTCGGTGCGCGAGAGAACCAGAGAAATCGGGCTGCGCAAGGCTTTGGGGGCTCGCCAACGCGACATACTGGCGCAATTCCTGATCGAGGCCATCCTGCTCACGACGATCGGCGGTGTCATCGGGATCGGCCTCGGTGTCGGCGCATCCCTGCTGGGGCATGCGATCGTCCCCGACCTGCCGGTGCAGGTCGCGTGGTGGTCGATCGTGCTGGCGTTCGGCGTCTCGGTGGCAGTCGGGGTGTTCTTTGGGGTCTTCCCAGCCCGCCGCGCTGGCCAGCTCGACCCCGTCGTGGCTCTGCGTACCGAGTAGTGGTGGGCGGTGGGTAGGTTCGGGGTATGAGCGATCAGGTCGTGGTGGTGTGGGACGAGCGGCTAGCCGACTACGACTTCGGGGTGGGGCACCCGCTGGCGCCGGTTCGGGTCCAGCTGGCCATGGCGTTGATCCGCGAGTTCGGGCTGTTGGACCAGGGCAACGTCCGTGAAGTGACCGCCATCGACCCGAGCGACGACGACCTGGGTCGGGTGCACACGGCCGCCTACATCACTGCGGTCCAGCGCGCCGGACGCACCGGTCAGGCCGACCTGGCGCACGGCCTAGGCACTCCCGACGACCCGGTGTTCGCCGGGATGCACGAGGCGGCAGCCCTCGTGGTCGCGGCCTCGCTGACCGGGGTTCAAGCCGTCTGGAACGGCCCCGCCGATCACGCGCTCAACCTGGCCGGCGGTCTGCACCATGCGATGCCCGCAGCAGCCTCGGGGTTCTGCGTCTACAACGACGTCGCGGCCGCTATTGCCTGGGCGCTGGCCCATGGAGCGCAACGTGTTGCCTACGTCGACGTAGACGTCCATCACGGCGACGGCGTCGAGCGGATCTTCTGGGATGACCCCAGGGTGCTGACGATCTCGTTGCACGAATCGCCGCGCACCCTGTTCCCGGGCACCGGGTACCCGCAGGACACCGGGGGCATCGGGGCCGAAGGCAGCGCGGTCAACGTCGCGCTGCCCGCGGGCACCGGGGACGACGGCTGGCTGCGTGCTTTCGATGCGGTGGTGCCCCAGCTGCTCGGCCAGTTTCGGCCGGAACTTGTTGTGAGCCAGCACGGCTGCGACTCGCACGCACTGGACCCACTGGCCCACCTGGCGCTGACCGTCGACGGCCAGCGGGCTTCATACGCCCGCCTGCACGCGTTGGCGCACGAGCACGCTGCGGGGCGCTGGCTCGCCGTCGGTGGTGGCGGCTACGAACACGTGCTGGTGGTGCCGCGCGCCTGGACCCACCTCGCTGCCGAACTCAGTGGTCGTGCGATCCCGCCTGAAACGGCGATACCACCGAGCTGGTGCGCATATGTCAGCGAGCGGCTCGGTCGCCCCGCCCCGACCCTGATGACCGATGGGCGGCTGCCGCGGCCCCGCGCCTGGGCGGCTGGGCACGCTCCCGACGAGGACCCGGTCGATCGCGCCATCGATGCGACCCGACGAGCCGTATTTCCATCGCACGGGCTCGACCCGTACCTCGACCTCTAATTGAGCCCCGCATCGCACCAGCTGGCCCGCGACTACATCGGACATTGCGGACTTGTCCGCTCTACCTGCCATCTGGCCGCTGTAGTCCCTACCATGGAGTCCAGCAACAACCGTGATGGCGCGCCGGAGGGGAAGCCGGCGCCGCGGCCGTAAGAGAGCTCGGTGGGTCCATGGCGTTTGGTCAGAATGAGCGACCACTGGCAGAGGTGCGCTTCCTCACGGTGGCTGGGGTGGCCACCATCATGCGAGTGTCCAAGATGACGGTGTACCGGCTGGTGCATGGCGGCGAGCTGCCGGCCGTGCGCGTCG
>JBBQFE010000601.1:0-2220 GCA_038321605.1 Mycobacteriales bacterium
TGCTCCTCGATCGCCAGCGACCACAGATGTTGCAACATGGGCGGTCGACCGGAAGCAGCGAAGTAGGACTGATGGGCGCCGATCAGCCACCAGTTGCTCGAGTACCCCAGGCTCGACAGCACCGATCCGCGCAACGTGACCAGCTCATCGCGCCAGATCAGGGAGCCGCCCACGGTCACCGCGACCAGCAGCACCAGCAGTGCGGGCAGCAGGCGAAGGACCCGGCGAAGGTAGAACCGCGCGATGTCGAGGCGGCCGGTGTGGCCGAGCTCTGAGAGCAGCAGTCGGGTGATCAGGTAGCCGCTGATGGCAAAGAAGAGATCGACGCCGAGAAATCCACCGGGCAACAGGGCCGGGTCGGCATGAAAGACCACGACCCCTGCTACTGCCAGCGCTCTCAGGCCATCAAGCCCGGAGAATCGCCGCTGACGCACCACTTTCGCGATGTTTCCACGCGCGACCGGTCAGCTCAGGGTGCCGCGCCGCTGACCGGCAGACAAAGCCCGGTGGCTGACCGGCAGACCAGGCTCAGCTGGACCAGCCCAGACCTCGCACGACCCTCAGCACTCGATCACGTTGACGGCCAGCCCTCCCCGGGAGGTCTCCTTGTACTTGTCCTTCATGTCGGCGCCGGTGTCCCGCATCGTCCGGATCACCTTGTCCAGGCTCACGATGTGGGTCCCGTCGCCTCGAAGCGCGATCCGCGCGGCATTGATCGCCTTGATCGACGCCATGGCATTGCGCTCGATACAGGGCACCTGGACCAACCCGCCGATGGGGTCGCAGGTCAGGCCGAGGTTGTGCTCCATGCCGATCTCGGCGGCGTTCTCCGCCTGCAGCGGGCTGCCCCCGAGCACCTCGCACAAGGCTCCGGAGGCCATCGAGCAGGCAGAGCCCACCTCGCCCTGGCAACCGACCTCCGCGCCCGAGATCGAAGCGTTTTCTTTGTACAGCAGGCCGATCGCACCAGCGGTGAGCAGAAAGTCGACCACGCCGCGCTCGTTCGCGCCGGGGACGAAACGGGTGTAGTAGTGCAGCACTGCAGGGATGATGCCGGCGGCACCGTTGGTGGGAGCCGTGACGATACGGCCACCGGCGGCGTTTTCTTCATTCACCGCAAGGGCAAACAGGTTCACCCAGTCCATCACCCGGAGCGGGTCGGTGGAGTAGGGGTCACCGGTCAGGTGCCGGTGCAGCTCGGGAGCGCGCCGCCGGACCTGCAACCCACCGGGCAGCACGCCCTCGCTGGCGATGCCGTTGGACACGCAATCCTGCATGACCCGCCAGATCTCCAGCAGCCCAGCGCGAATCTCTGCCTCAGGACGCCATACCTGCTCGTTGGCCAGCATCACCTGTGAGATCGGCAGCCCAGTCTCCTCGCACCGCGCGCACAGCTCGGCCCCGGTGGTGAAGGGGTACGGCAGCACCGTATCGTCGGCCTTGATGCGGTCGGCCCCGGCCGCCGTCTCGTCCACCACGAAGCCGCCACCCACCGAGTAGTAGGTACGTTCGCTCAGCACGGTCACCTGGTCCGCGCCATAGGCGGTGAACCGCATTCCGTTGGGGTGAAAGGGCAAACTCTGGCGGCGATTGAATATCAGGTCATCCGCGCGCAGGGCCACCAGGCGACTTCCCAGCAGGTTCACCTGCTCGGCGGCGCGCACCGCAGCGACCCGATCCAGCACTGTTGCGGTGTCCACGTCCTCGGGTCTGGCGCCTTCGAGGCCGAGGATCACGGCCCGGTCCGATCCATGGCCACGGCCGGTCGCACCCAGTGACCCGAACAGCTCCACCCGCACCCGGCCGACCTGAGCAAGCAGGCCGTCCTGCTGCAGCCCCCGCGCGAACGTCCCGGCCGCCCGCATCGGACCGACGGTGTGCGATGAGGACGGCCCGATACCGATCGAGAACAGATCGAACACGCTGATAGCCACAGCGCCATCATGCACCCCGTGACCAGCAGGCAACCGTGCCGACAACCGTGCCGACGATCAGGCGCGGGGCGGAGCCACCGAGTCGCGGATCTGGGGCTCGGGGATGAGCACCTTCCGGCGGCTGCGTTTGCCTTCGTCCACCGCTCGCAGCGTCCGCTCGACCACAGAACTGATCAACAGGTCCGTCGGCCAGCGATAGCTCGACAGCGCAGGCGTCAACAGCGCGGACACCGGGTTGTCGTCGTAGCCCAGCACCGACACGTCGTCCGGCACCACCAGATCGAGC
>JBBQFE010000602.1:0-2218 GCA_038321605.1 Mycobacteriales bacterium
CTGCGCTCCAGCATCCGCAGCGAGTTTCCCTGGGAGCGGCTGCCGATGGCGCAGGTCGAAATCCTGCAGCGCCTCGCTGAGGAACCCGGGCTTCGGGTCACCGATCTGGCAGCGCGGCAGAAGCTGGCGGTCAACACCGTCAGCAACGTCATCCAGCAGATGGTGCTGGCCGGCCTGGTCGACCGCCGGGTCGACGAGCAGGACCGCCGGGCCGTTACCGTCCACCTCACCGACTCCGGCGAACGGCAACTTTCCGGCTGGCTCAGCGCCAATGGCAGAAGGCTGGACACAGCCTTCACCGGGCTTCCGGAGCGGGATCGGCGTGCCATCCTTGCGGCGTTGCCGTCACTGAGCCGACTGGTCGAGCGGCTGGAGTTGACCGAGGGGCGACCGGGCCAGGAGTAAGGCGCCCCCCGGCCAGCAGATCGAGGGCGCAGCGAACCAGCAGTGAATGGTCGCCCGCCGGTCGAGGCTTCGCTCGTTGCGTTTCCACCCTTCGCTCACGGCCAACGCACAGCAGCGGCGACCATGCTTGCCCAAGCCGGCCGGATCCAACTCCGCCAGGCACAGCCACCCCGGCAGTGCGGCTAGTTCCTTGGAGGACCGGATGATCGAAGCTCGTGGACTGACCAAACGCTATGGCGCCAAGATCGCGGTCGAGGACCTGAGTTTCACCGTCCGACCGGGAATCGTCACCGGCTTCCTCGGGCCCAACGGCGCCGGCAAGTCGACCACGATGCGGATGATCGCCGGACTGGACGAGCCGACCAGCGGATCTGTCACGGTGAACGGCCGGTCCTACCGGGAATCGGCTGCTCCGATGGGTGAACTCGGGCTGCTGCTCGAGGCACGTGCCGTGCATACCAGCAGAAGCGCGTTCAACCACCTGCTCGCCCTGGCGCAGACCAACGGTGTGCCGCGGTCCCGGGTGGACGAGCTGATCGAGGCGGTGGGCCTCACCGAGGTCGCGCGCAAGCGGGTCGGCGGGTTCTCCCTCGGGATGGGCCAGCGACTGGGCGTGGCCTCGGCGCTGCTGGGCAACCCCGACGCGATCGTGTTGGACGAGCCGGTCAATGGTCTCGATCCCGAAGGTATCCAGTGGATCCGGAACATGCTCAAGGGGCTGGCGGCCGAAGGTCGCACGGTGTTCGTGAGCTCTCACCTGATGAGCGAGATGGCCCTGACCGCCGAACGGTTGATCGTCATCGGCAAGGGCCGGCTGATAGCCGACACCACCGTCGAGGACATCGTGTCGGGGGCGTCGTCGAACTCGGTTCGGGTGCGCAGCCCGCAGGCAGTTCAACTTCGCGAATTGCTGCTGAGTCCGAGCGTGACGGTCAGCAGCACCGAGCCGGGCCTGCTCGAGGTCACCGGCTTGACGGCGGCAGAGATCGGTCAGGTCTCGCTGGACCACCAGATCCTGCTGCACGAGCTGAGCACCCAGCGTGCATCCCTGGAAGAGGCATTCATGCAACTGACCCGAGACTCGGTGGAATTCAGCAACCATCACGAGACCGCTGCCGAGCTGACCCAGGTGGGGAACTCCCGATGAGCGCCACGATTCTCAGCCGCCAGCACCAGTCCTCGATGCCGGGCCTCAAGGTCACTCAGGCACGGGTCTTCCTCTCGGAGTGGACGAAGTTCCGTTCGCTGCGCTCGACCTACATCACATTATTCGTGGCCATGGCCCTGACGATCGGCCTCGGGACGCTGATCTCGGCGGTACGCGCGGCGCACTGGGACCAGGGCCGCGCGGCTGAGCGGCTGAACTTCAACGCCGTCACCACCAGTCTCGACGGGGTGAACATCGCTCAGCTCGCGATCGGCGTGCTGGGCGTGATGCTGATAACCGGCGAGTACGCGACCGGCATGATCCGCGCCAGCCTGACGGTGGTGCCCAAGCGACTGCCTGTGCTGTGGGCGAAGGTAGGTGTGTTCGCCAGCGTGGTCGGCCTGGCCAGTCTCGTCTCGGTTTTCGTCGCGTTCTTCCTCGGCCAGTCGATGCTGGCCAGCAAGCACCTGAACGTGAGCATCAGCAGCCCCCACGCGCTGCGGATGGTGATCGGCGCGGGGTTGTACCTCACCGTTATCGGCGTGCTCGGCCTCGCTCTGGGTGCGCTGCTCCGCAACACGGCCGCGGGAATCTCAGCACTGGTGGCGGTGCTCTTTGTGATCCCGCCGATCCTGGACCTGCTTCCGAGCAGTTGGAGCAACGACA
>JBBQFE010000603.1:0-2216 GCA_038321605.1 Mycobacteriales bacterium
ACATGAGTGCCGAGATCCGCCGCGTTGCGGCTGACCCGAGCAGCACCGGCAACGGTTGGCTGCTCGAGAAGGTCGCGCCCGTGCTTGGACGACTGCCGGGCGTCTACCGAGCGATGTACGCCGTCATGGGTCGTTCGCACCGCGTACACAAGGCGATCGGCACCGTGCAGGTCAGCTCGCTCGGCATGTTCGCCGAGGGTGGTGGTTTCGCGATCGCCCCACCGAGCCTGGCTTCTCTGACCGTCGTGGTGGGAGGAATCAGCAGCGCCCCGGTCGAGGTCGACGGGCACCTCGAGACGGTCGAGTTGCTCGATCTCACCGTGAGCATCGACCACAACGTCGTCGACGGCGCGCCGGCCACCAGGTTTGCTGGCGAACTCCGCCGATGCCTGGAGTCGCGGTCCGGCCTGGCAGCCGTGGATGGGCGGGCCATTCCTGCGTCCGTCCGGTGAGGATCGAGCGCACGGTCGCGCCCGCCCTGTTCAGGTCCCGAGGCGCAGCCGGGCCGAAGCCCGGGCTTCGTCCACCGCTACCGGCCTGCCCGCTCGCTGCAGACCGGTGACCGGCATGTTCTGGTAGACGGCCTCGTACTGGCCTGCCGCAACCTGAAATGTCTCGTGCCAGATGGCGGCAGCCGCCAGTTCGCCCTCGGCCAGCCGGTTCCAGGCCCGCCAGACCGGCGCGTGCTTGGCGGACGGGTTCCTGGCGTACGCCTCCAGCGCGTCGAACGAGCGCCAGTACTGGACGATCACACCACCGAGGCCACCGAACACCTGGTAGCCCAGTAGCCCCTGCGCCGGGTCCTGTTCGAGCTCGGCGAGCATGTCGATCATGGCGCCGAGCAGCTCAACCGCCGGACCTGCCTGCTCGGGATCGCGGAGCTCGGCGCCGATCAGAAAGACCACGAAGTCACCGTCTAGGGCGGCCGTCCAGCGTCCTGAGTTGATACCCATGGCAGGCAATGCTGCCACCGTCCGATGATCGGGCGCCAGACGTGAGCGCGTACCAGTTGTCGCATTCGCGAAACCGGACGTACCCGGTAATGTTCCGACGATGCCGAACCAACAGCCGAGCGATGGCCGCGCGACGCTGAGCCGATCGGTCCTGCTGTTCCGGCTGTTTCTCAGCCAGCAGTCCGATCCGGCTGCCTTCTACACTGCCCTTGCAAGCGACTCCGTCGAGCAGTTGGGCAACTATGTGGACCTGGCTGGACGCACGATCCTCGATGTCGGCGGGGGTCCCGGTTACTTCGGTCGCGCTGTTCACGAAGCCGGTACCCGCTGCGCAACGCCGTCACTGCAGCCGGTGGTCACATCGCCGAGGCGGACACCGACGAAAGCTACGGAGGGCACTGGGTTTACACCCGGTTCTACCTTCGCCCGGGTGGCGCAACGTCTGCTTAGCCGGCTGTCCGCTTCGCCTGCTGAGCGAAACTGCGGCCTTTCGTCCCTATCACAGTGCCCCGAATGGGCGTATGACTGATTTCGGGTCTACGACTTCGCTGTGACAAATCGGCGGTGCGCCCCCCGCTCGGGTTCGAGAGATCGCTATGAGGAACGACGATCCGCACGTCGGCCCGGCCAAGAACTCTGGGCTGACCGAGCCGTTGGACGCGGGGCCGCCCCCCTCTCCCTGGCTTGCGCGGCTGTCGGACCCGGACCTCGCGTTGGCGTGCATGTTCGCACTCGGTAGCACTCAGGGTGTGGTGGTGATGTCGCTGCCGCACTGGCGGACCGAATCCGCCGCCATCGTGCTCGGTGTCGCCGTCGCCGGTGGCCTGATGGCCCCGCTGATCTGGCTGCTGCGCGGGCGGCTGCGCGGCTGGTCACGGCAACTCGGTCTGGTCATCGGCACCGCGGCCACCACGCTGGCGGTGTTCGGCTGCGGCGCGCAACCGTCAACGCTGAGTGCCGCGTACTTCTACTTTCTGGTCACGCTGTACGCCGCGGCGTACTTTCGCCCGTGGTCGGCGGCGATTCACGTGAGCTTGGTCGGCGTCCTGTACGCGGCGGTCCTCGCCCTGCATCCGGCGCCGGCCTTTCCCGCTCAATGGATTCAGACGATGTCGGCCCTGGCAGTCGTGGCACTGATCGTGGGAGGCTTTGCCGCTCACGTCCGAAGTTCGGCCATCGCACTGACGGACGAGACCTTTCATGACGGCCTCACCGGACTGGCCAACCGGGCGCGGTTCCTGGACCGGCTCGATCACGCCATGG
>JBBQFE010000604.1:0-2209 GCA_038321605.1 Mycobacteriales bacterium
AGCGACAGACCCGGCAGCACGATCCCCTGCTGATGCAGCGCCCAGACGACACCGAGGGCATAGCCCGCCCACGAATCCTCGTCGCTGAGCGAGCCCGGTTGCAGGTCGGCCAACGCCACCTCGACCGGCACCGGTTTCTGCGCTGACACCACCTCGACGACCGGGTCCGCCAACTCCGACACGGTTGCCGTACACCCCTGGGCGATCGCCAGCGGCATGCAGAATCCGTCGTTGTAGTCGGTGTGTTCCCCGATCAGGTTCACCCGTCCGGGGGAACGCCAACGCACCGAAATGTCTCGCGCAGCCACGTCCGGCACCGTCATGACCTGGTTTCCGCCGGCGCCGAGCCACCCGTGGCGAAGGCCCAGGCGTCGGACACCATCCGGAGCAGGTCGCGGGTCGGGTGCCAGCCCAGCTCGCTGGCGGCCCGGGCATTCGAGGCGATGAGCACCGCTGGATCTCCCGGCCGGTTCTCGTGGTCCTCGGTGGGGGTCGGTGCTCCGGTCACCTGCCGGACGGCTTGCACGACCTCGCGCACCGAGTTTCCGTCCCCCGAGCCGAGGTTGCAGATCAGGTGCCGATCGGCATGGCTGCCCGTCCAGTCCAGTGCGCGCAGGTGCGCGTCCGCCAGGTCGAGGATGTGGATGTAGTCGCGGATGCAGGTGCCGTCCGCGGTCGGGTACCG
This sequence comes from Mycobacteriales bacterium, assembly GCA_038321605.1. GTDB lineage: Bacteria > Actinomycetota > Actinomycetes > Mycobacteriales > Jatrophihabitantaceae > Jatrophihabitans_A. The sequence continues at coordinate 686 of JBBQFE010000604.1, forward strand.
GGTGCCGAACACGCTCAGCGCAGCCCGGGTGCCGGCCGCTACCTGCAGGGCGATCGGGATCAGGTGCGTCTCTACCGCATGGCGCTCACCCAACGCGGCGGGCCCGGCCGGTTCGCCGAGGCGGGCACCGGCAACGTTGAAGTACCGCAGGCTCACCGCGCTGAAACCGTGTGCCGCTGCGTAGCTGGTCAGCATGTGGTCGACCGCGAGCTTGCTCGCACCGTACGGGTTCGTCGGCTCCGTGCCGGCGTCCTCCTTGATCGGGACCGAGGTCGGTTCGCCGTAGGTGGCCGCGGTGGATGAGAACACGATGCGGTTGACCCCGTGCCGCCGCATCGATTCCAACAGCGCGAGCGAACCGCCCACGTTGTTGCTCCAGTAGAGCTCGGGATGGGCCACCGACTCCGCCACCAGCGACTTGGCGGCGCAGTGCACGACTGCGTCCAGCGGCCGGCCCTCATCGGCGGCGGCAGCGAAGACCGAGTCGGCCTCGGTGATCGAGGCATGGACGAACGTCGCGCCGGGGCTGACAGCGTCCGCGTGACCGGTCGAGAGATCGTCCAGAACGGTCACCGCATGACCCGCTGCGAGCAGCTCGGCGGTGATGACACTTCCTACATAGCCGGCCCCACCGGTCACCAGCACGCGCATGGGCATGGGCAACGTCATCTCCCAGATTCGGTCTGCGTGAGCCGCCGACCCTACACTTGGGCCACAGCCCGGAGCTGTACCAACGTCTGTTCCGTGGCCCGACCATCGCCTGACGACCGGAAACGAGAACAGTCACTTCCCATGAACGGCACCCTGCTCAATGCCCTGATCGTGCTGGCGCTGATTCTCATCGAAGCGCTGTTCGTCGCGGCCGAGATCGCCTTGGTGTCGCTGCGCGAGGGGCAGGTCAAGGCGATGGCCGAGGGTGGCCGCCGTGGTCAGGCGGTGGCCAGACTGCTCGCCGACCCGAACCGGTTCCTGGCGGCCGTCCAGATCGGTGTCACGTCCACCGCTCTGCTGTCTTCGGCGTTCGGCGCGGTCACACTTTCCGAGTCGGCGAAGAAATCACTGATCGCACATGGCATGTCCGACACGCTGGCCAGCGTCGTCGGCATCGTCGGCGTCACCCTGCTGATCTCCTTCGTCACGCTGATCCTGGGTGAGCTGGTGCCCAAGCGCCTGGCGTTGCAGCGTCCCGAGCATGCGTCCATGCTCTTCGGCCCCACCCTCGACCGGATGGCACGCGTGCTGCGACCGGTGATCTGGTTGCTGTCCAGGTCCACCGACGGGGTGGTCCGGATTCTCGGCGGGGATCCCAACGCCGGACGGGACATGATCAGTGAAGAGGAATTGCGTGGCCTGGTGGCGGCCCACGAATCCCTGACCACCGACGAGCGCCGGTTGATCGATGATGTGTTCGCGGCGGGCGAGCGCTCGGTCAGCCACGTCATGATCTCGCGCACCGAGGTGACCTTTCTCGAGGGCAGCATGACGATTCGCCGTGCGGTCAGGATCGCCGGCGACTCACCGCAT
>JBBQFE010000605.1:0-2197 GCA_038321605.1 Mycobacteriales bacterium
CACGCATGAGGATCGGCAGCCTGTGAGCGCCCCGGTGCCGACCTGGCCCGCCGTGTTGTCGCAGTTGATGCAGGGACGCGAGCTGCCCGCCGAGTCCACCGCGTGGGCCATGGCCGAGATCATGGCCGGTGAGGCCACCTCGGCCCAGGTCTCGGCCTTCGCCGTGCTGTTGCGTGCGAAGGGCGAAACGGCCGGCGAGCTCTCGGGTCTGGTGCGGACGATGCTCGCTCGGGCGACCCCGGTAGTCGTGCAGGGGCGATCGGTGGATCTGGTGGGGACCGGCGGTGATGGTGCGCACACGGTGAACATCACCACGATGGCGGCGCTGGTCGTCGCGGGTGCGGGACGCCAGCTGGTCAAACATGGCAACCGCAGCGCGTCCTCGCTGTGCGGTGCCGCCGACGTTCTCGAACGGCTCGGGGTCGCCATCGACCTGGGTGCCGCGGGCGTCGCGGCCACTGTGGCGGAGGTCGGCATCGGTTTCTGCTTCGCGCCGGTGTTCCATCCAGGGATGCGCCACGCCGGCCCGACGCGACGCGAGATTGGCGTTCCGACGGCCTTCAACGTGCTCGGCCCGCTGACCAACCCGGCGAGACCGGCGGCGGCGGCCATCGGTTGTGCCGACGTCCGGATGGCGCCGGTGATGGCCGAGGTGTTCGCGGCCCGGGGCGACACCGCGCTGGTATTCAGGGGCGAGGACGGACTGGACGAGCTGACCACGACCACGACCTCTCGGGTCTGGCTGGCGGCCGACGGTTCAGTACGCGAGGACCGACTGGACCCGCGGGACTTCGGGATGGCGATGGGGTCTCCGGAGGACCTTCGCGGGGGCGATTCCGACTACAACGCCGCCGTGGTGCGCTCCGTGCTCACCGGCGCGCAGGGTCCGGTGCGCGACGCGGTGCTGCTGAACGCGGCAGCGGCGATCGCGGCCTTCGACGGCGTGACGGCTTCGGCCGGTGAGGCGGTGGCGCACGGCTTGCCCATCGCTGCTGACTCGGTCGACTCGGGCGCTGCCTCGGCGCTGCTGGATGCTTGGGTGGCAAGTAGCCAGCGGGTCCGAAACGCCTGATCAGTCCGCTGCGCGCTCCACATCGGGCCGGACCCCGGACGGGATCTCGGCCGCATCGAAGGCCACTTCGGCCAGGTTGAACCAGCCGCGGTAGCTGAACAGGCTGGCTTTGGAGGCGACGATCTCCACCGAGATGGTGAACCTGACATTGGCCTCGTCGAACGTCTCGATCACCTCGGCCTTGGCGGCCAGCAGCGCGGGCAACCGAAAACCGAGGCGGCCCTGGTAGACCCGCTGGTCGCCGCCGAGCATCCGGATGCCCCCGCCGTCGATGACCTCGCAGTGCAGCTCAGCGGCGATGTCCTGATGGGAGCCGAGGTAGTTAACGATGCAGCCGCGGGCCTCGCTGAAGATCATCGTGTCGTCGAAGCGGGCCACCTTCGAACCGAGCTGGAAGCGCCGGGAGTACGCGAACGTGTCCCGGCCGAGGGTGTCGACATAGGCATAGTTGGCGAGGTCGAATCGCACACCGGTGCCGGCGCCCGGCAGCTCCAGCCGGCGTGCGCTACCGAGCAGGGCTACCGGCACCGCGGCCAGTGCACCCCGGGTCATGCGGGTCATCACCCCGCCGCCGATCTGGGCGATCCCCGAGGCGCTGGACATGCTGAGCCTGCGTTGCAGCTTGGGGTGCAGCCGAGCGAAGTCAGCGCCCAGTGACCGCTCGAAGATGGACTCCATCCGTCCATCCTGCCTTTCGACACCAAACGGGCCCGTTCGGTGGTTCACCGAAGGGCCCGTGGCGTGCTGCGACTCCCGTGTTGAGGCGGGTCGTCGAGCGCTCAGCCTTCTTTGTTCTCCAGGGCGACGAGCACTCCGGCGAGGGCGAAGTACTTGTTGGAGCCCAGCTCACGGACGGTGTCGATACCGAAGTTCTCTTTCAGCACCGCGTCGTGCTTCTCGGTCAGGCCGGCGAGCGCGGACGGTGGGGCGTCCAGGATCTCTTTCACGGACTTGTCCTCGTAGGCCTTGTCGAGTGCCTTGGACAGGTTGGCCTGTACTGACATGGTGCTCCTCCTCATCCTCCGCGCGGTGCGGAGCCGATGCGGCGAGCATTCAACAGCTCGTGTCCAAGCGCAAGGCACCCAGCCGCTGCAATCCGGCGAGCTGACGGCCGGCGGGTCAGTC
>JBBQFE010000606.1:0-2192 GCA_038321605.1 Mycobacteriales bacterium
CCCCCGTTCACGAAGCAGGTCGCGCAGGGTCCGGCCGCGTACCAGTTCCATGACCAGAAAGACGTGTGAGTCATCGGTGCCCTGGTCATAGACCGACACGGCGTTCGGATGCGACAACCGCGCAGCAACCCGGGCCTCCCGGGTGAACCGATCGGCGAAGGCCGGGTCGGTGGATAGGGCAGCCGACATGACCTTGACCGCGACCTCGCGGTCCAACCGCTCGTCGACCGCGCTGTACACCGTGGACATGCCGCCCCGGGCGAGCTGCTCGACGATCCGGTAGCGACCTTCGAGCACCCGCCCCAGGATCGGATCTCCCATGGCCGTCTGCACCCGCCGATTCTAGGTTGTGCGGCCGCGGTGCAGGGGCGGCACACCGGGCGGACGGTCATCAGGTCGGCTCGCTAGGGTCGCAGACATGGGAAAAGCGTCGCCGGATCGTCCCCGGATCGAGCTCATCGCCGACGACGATCATCCCGGTGGCACCATGCTGGTGATGGACGATGTTCGCCAGTCCTACGTGGACATCAGCGACCCGACCTACCTTGATTTCGAGTACATCCAGTACTTCGCCAGCGTCCTGGCGACCTGGCGCGACGGCCCGTTGACCACGACGCACATCGGCGGTGGCGGCCTCACCATGCCGCGGTTCCTGGCGGTCACCCGTCCCGGCTCCGTCCAGTTGGTCCTCGAACCGGACGTTGAACTGACCGAACTGGTGCGTCGTGAGCTGCCGCTGCCCCGCGGGCACCGGATCCGGGTGCGACCGGTCAGCGGGAGGCCGGGCATCGCCGCCCTCGCCGAGGCCAGCGCGGACCTGATCATCCTCGACGCCTACGCCGACGGCCGGGTACCTGCCGAGCTCAGCACCCTGGAGTTCTTCACCGATCTCTCGCGGGTGCTCAAGGCCGAGGGCTTGTTTCTGGTCAATGTGGTGGACGAACCGGGTCTGCAGTACCTGCGACGGGTGGTTGCCGGGCTGCGGGCGGTGTTCGGTGACGTGGTGATGGTCAGCTCCAACGATGTGCTCAAGGGGCGCCGGTTCGGCAACCTGGTGCTCGCGGCCTCTGCCATGCCGATCGACATCGCCATGTTGCGACGCGAGATCGTCCGACAGCCGTTCCCGGCGGGCGTGCGTGACGCGGGACAGCTGGCGATCACCTTCGGCTCGGCCAAGCCGTGGACCGATCGGGACAGTGCCCAGTCACCGGAGCCCAACCGGGAAGGCTGGCGGATCCGCTGACCCCGGGGCATGGCACCCTGGTGACATGGCTGATACCCCCGTCCAGACCGATCCGCAGCTGATCAGTCTGCCCGAAGCTGCCGAACTGCTCGGTGTGCCCATCACGGCAGTTCACCAGCACATCAAGGACGGCAGGTTGGTCGTGGTCGTCGATGGGGAGGGCCGGCGGCGGACACCACGGCCGCTGATCGCGGAGGGCGAGGTGGTCAAACATCTGCCGTCGGTGATCACGTTGCTGCGCGATGCCCGCTTCAGCGATGACGAGATCGTCAACTGGCTGTTCCGGGCGGACGACTCCCTGCCCGGCACGCCTGCTCAGGCGCTCGCCGAGAACCGCGGCACCGAGGTCAAGCGCCGGGCCCAGGCGGCCGGCTACTGAGCAGCGCTACGGTGCCGACATGACGCACCTGACCTACCTGGTGGTTCTGGCGGCCTGCCTCATCGGCACCGCGCCGCTCGAGGTGGTGCTTCGTGCTCGGGTCTACCGTCGCTGGCGGCGGCTGCTGCTGGCCATGGTTCCCGGTTTCATGCTCGGGGTGAGCTGGGACCTGTATGCGGTACACGCGGGTTACTGGACGTTCGATGCCGCCCACGTCCTGGGTGTGTCCGTGGGGCGGCTGCCACTGGAGGAGGTGCTCTTCTTCGTGGTGATCCCGATCTGTGCGGTACTTACCCTCGAAGCGGTCCGCCGCCGCCGTCCTGGCTGGCTGATCGGCGACGAGCGTGTCGCCGACGCGCAGATCGACCCGGCCAGCGGTGAACCGATTCCTGGTGACCCGACCGCTGGTGACCGATGACCTACACCGCGACCGTTGTGGTCGGACTGGTCCTCGCGTCCGTCGTCGACCTGCTGCTGTTGCGCACGAGATTGCTGCTTCGCAAAGCCTTCTGGACCGCCTATGCGATCCTTTTCGCCTTTCAGCTGTTGGTGAACGGCATCCTGACCGGC
>JBBQFE010000607.1:0-2182 GCA_038321605.1 Mycobacteriales bacterium
CCGGTGCCGTCTCACCTGCGGTCAGCTTGCGGAAGCGGAGCCGGTCGTGCAACCGAAAGGGCCGGCCCTGCCAGAACTCGATCTCGGTCACCTCGATGCGGTAACCGCCCCAGAACGGCGGCGGAGGGATCGGCCCGTCGCCGAACCGCCGGCCCGCCTCGATCAACTGGTCGTCCAGCACCGACCGGTTCGCGATCACCCGCGACTGCGGCGAGGCCCAGGCCCCGAGCTGAGCGCCGCGGGGGCGGCTGTGAAAGTAGCTCTCGGTCTCGGCCGGCGACACCTTCTGCACGGGTCCCCGGAACCGGGCCTGCCGCTCCAGCGGCAGCCACGCGAAAACCCCTGCCGCGACCGGGTTGCTGCTCAGCTGCTCGCCCTTGGCCGACTCGTAATTGGTGAAGAACACCACCCCGTCGTTGTCGAAGCCGCGGGCCAGCACCGTACGGATGTCCGGCCGGCCGGCGGAATCCACGGTGGCCACCTGCATCGCGTTGGCTTCGGCGATCCGTGGGTCGGCCGCCGCCTCGTCGTACCACTTCTGCAGTTGCGCGAGCCAGCCGGTCTCCAGTGAAGCTTCCGTGAGATCGCCGCCGTCGTAGCTGCGCCGGACGTACATCAACTCGTCGACGGGACGGTCGGCGGCTGACGTTGACTCCTCGCTCACCGTGGGCGGTTCACCCCCTGGTACACCTGCGTCGGGCACGGACGATTCCCTCCCGGCCGACCCCGGTGGCGGCACCCCCTCCATCTTTGCAGCCGGGCCGGGGATCCGCCGCCGGTCCGCTCACGATCGCACGTGGGCAAGGTCGCATACCGCTGTGACAGCGGCATAGGTAAGAATGGCCGGTTGGGAGCCGCACTCGGTGCCGTTCCCGCACTCGCAGTGCCCGGCCAGGCCGATCAGAATCGGTTAACACCGGCCTGACAGATGATCGGAGACACGCAATGTCCGACGATTTCAGCCCCGGCCTCGAGGGCGTCATCGCATTCGAAACCGAGATCGCCGAACCTGACAAGGACGGCGGCGCCCTGCGCTACCGAGGCGTCAACATCGAAGACCTGGCCGGGCACGTCACCTTCGGCAATGTGTGGGCGCTGTTGGTCGACGGCAAGTTCGGCCCCGGCCTGCCGCCAGCCGAACCGTTCCCGATCCCGGTGCACACCGGCGACGTGCGGGTGGACGTACAGGCAGCCCTGGCGATGCTGTCACCGATCTGGGGTTACCGTCCGCTGCTCGACATCAGCGACGACGAGGCACGCGAGCAGGCGGCGCGGGCCTCGGTGATGGCGCTGTCCTACGTTGCGCAGTCCGCGCGCGGGGTCGGAGCACCTGCCGTGCCGCAGTCCCGCATCGACCAGTCCAGGACGATCGTCGAACGATTCATGACCCGTTGGCGCGGCGAGCCCGACCCGGCGCACGTGGCGGCGGTCGATGCCTACTTCGTGTCTGCCGCCGAGCACGGCATGAACGCCTCGACGTTCACCGCGCGGGTGATCGCCTCCACCGGTGCCGATGTCGCAGCTGCCATTTCGGGAGCGGTGGGCGCCATGTCCGGCCCGCTGCACGGTGGCGCCCCGGCGCGGGTACTGCCCATGATCGAGCTGGTGGAGAAGACCGGCGACGCCGGCAAGGTGGTCCGCGACATCCTGGACCGCAAGGAACGCATGATGGGCTTCGGACACCGGGTGTACCGCGCCGAGGACCCCCGGGCCCGCGTGCTGCGTCGGACCTGCGCCGAGCTGAACGCGCCGCGGTACGAGGTGGCGGTGGCCCTGGAGCAGGCAGCGCTGAAGGAGCTTCGCGAGCGCCGTCCTGACCATCCCATCGAGACCAACGTCGAGTTCTGGGCCGCGGTCACCCTGGACTTCGCCGAGGTCCCGCCGCACATGATGCCGGCGCTTTTCAGTTGCGCCCGGACGGCTGGCTGGTGCGCTCACATCATGGAACAGAAGAAGACCGGTCGCCTGGTCCGTCCGTCCGCCCGCTACATCGGCCCGGACCCCCGCAGCCCTCAGCAGGTCGAGGGCTGGGACAACATCGCTCACCAGTGAACCGCCGGGCCCGGCTGAACCGGGCCCGGCTCAGCCGAAGTTCTGGCCTTCGCCGCGGTAGGACGGCACCTCGCCGGTGACCTCGGAGCCCTCGACGAGCTGCACCGTGTTGAAGCGCTCCAGCAGTTCG
>JBBQFE010000608.1:0-2176 GCA_038321605.1 Mycobacteriales bacterium
CCCGGAACCGGTAGACCCGACGCTTGACCCGCATCGTGGGCCACGGAACGCCGTTGACCAGGATGATGTCGCCCCAGAGACCGAGGTGTTCGTTGTCGGCGTAGACGACGTTTCCGTTGGCATCGAAAAGGGCGTCGGACACCATCAGCGGGACGTCGTACTCGCCCTGCGGCAGTTGCGCCTGCTCGTAGGAGTCGGTGAGCGGGTAGAACGCAGCGAGCCCGGAGTAGACGTTCAACGCGGTGTTGTGGTGGTTGTGGTCGTGGTACCAGAGGGTGCGGGCGTTCTGCCAGTTCGGGTACTGGTAGGTCTTCACACAGGCAGGAGGCGTGAAATCATTGGCATATCCGTCGTACTGCGGCAGCGACGCGGAGCCGTGCAGGTGCGTCACGGTGTCGAAGTCGCCGCCGTGCAGAGTGCTGAGGGTGAGGGCGTTTCTGATCCGGACCTCGGTCCGGGTGCCGACCGGAACCTTGATCGTCGGGCCCGGGAACATCCCGTTGTAGCCGGCCACCGTGGTGCTGAGGCCTGGCAGCATGTTCGCCTGACCCAGCTTCTGGGTCAGGCTGTAGAGCGCGTACGGACCCTCGCTGTCGATCCCGGAGTCATAGGGCTGGAGCACCGGCGGCCGGCGGAACAGCGCGGCGAACGGAACCGGGACGTTCGCCGGAGCCAGTTGGCTCACCACTGCGGCGTGACCCGCCGGCAGGTCAAGGCCCCCCAGGGCAACCGTGCCAAGGCCGAGAGCGCCCGCCTTGAGAACAGATCTGCGACTTATCATGACTACCTCTTCGCTGGGCCCTGGCTTGTATTCCAATGCCAGCAAGGGTTTCCGACGTCCGTCAAAACATCGTGAACAACTTCGGAGCGGTCGCGAGCAGGATTACCCGACCGGCGTGAGCTGCTGCGCGGTCATGGTCGCCTTCCACGATGAGATGAGAAATGGCACCGTTGCGGCGTTGCTGCCGTGATTCGGCGTCAGCAGGAAACGGACCGTTCGGCTGGTGGGCAGGATCGCGTTCTTGCCGGCCTGGTCCTGCATCGCGATATCAGCCTGGGCGCTGAAGGACAAGGCGAGCTGGTCGATACCGGAGGCGTGTTGCACACCGAGGGTCGCCTGGCCGTAGCGGCGCCGGCTGACCATCGACGCGCTACGCAGCGGTCTCATTCCCTTCGGGCCGATTACGCCGAAGAAGATCGCCGCCTCCAGGGTGCGGATGGCAGCCTTGTCATGCTTCTCGACCTTGCCGAAGGCAGTCGTGAACGTCGCCGCGCACTCCGGGGTCATCGCAGACAGCACCTCGGCGAAGTCAGCACCTCGGATCGCGTCGGCGTGGGTCAGGATCAACGTGGGATTCCACCCGTTGTGAAAGGTGAAGGCCAGCATCTGCTGGTACGCGGCCTGCACCTTCGGTCGGCCGAAGGCGGTTATCGCCGGCCCGGTGAGGGGCACCGCGTCGGCCGGCGACGACTGGTTGCCCGAAGCGGTGGCCGCGGCCGAGGGAACGGAGTTCGCCCCGGCCGGAGCGATCGCAGCAGGGCCGCCGTGGGACTGACACGACGCCAGCAGGCTGCAGAGGATCGCTACCACGACACCGGCCGACCAAGCACGCGACCGAGCAGCCGGCATTCGGGACGGCACCGCCCTGAGCCGGGACCGAGATGTGCTCGCTGATGCCATGGAAAAGCTCCTTTCAGGATTCGGGCGGCGAAGGTCCGGACTCCCGATGGGGAGCCCGGACCTTCCGCACTGGCAGCCGGAATCGGGGGACCGCTGCCGCGGCGTTCGTCTCGGTCAGCGCGGGATGACCACCGCCGACCGGACTGATGGCGGGCTGTCGCCGACCGCATTCGTCGCCACCACGTCGAACTCCACCGGGCTGGTCGAGCTGAACGTGAAGACCCGACTCCTGCTGTTGGACGCGACAGTCACCGTCTGGGACGCTGCCGCCGCTCCCGCCAGGTAGGCGCGCACCGTGTAGCTGGTGATCGCCGAACCACCGTTGCTCGCCGGCGGTGTCCAGTTGAACGTCGCCGTCAGCTGACCGCCGGCCGCCCCCTGGCTGACCGCGCCGGTGATCGGCCGGTCAGGCGTCGTCGCCGGGGTGACCGAGGCCGAGGTGGCCGAGGCCGCCGAGGCGCCGAACCCGTTCACTGCGAGCACCCTGAAGGTGTA
>JBBQFE010000609.1:0-2167 GCA_038321605.1 Mycobacteriales bacterium
GGGGCGTGACACCAGGTACGGCCACCACGACCGTCTGGGCGCGTGGGCTACTCGCCGGCGCGACCGAGCTCGGCGCAGGTCTTCCAGCGGCCCTGTCGACCTGATCCGACCGGCACTGCGCTGATCGTGCCCAGCGCCGGGCCCCGGCGGCCAACGCGCCAGCCGATGCGCCAGCCACCGCGCTGGACGGCTACCGGATCTCGTGGATTCCGAGGAGGTTGAGAACGCCGTCCACCGCCACCCCGATCTCCAAGGCGCACCGCAACGTCTCGGAGAGGTTCGCGCCATGCGGATCGGCGATCTGATCCCGTCCGCTGGCCGCACTTCCGAAGGGTTCTCGCTGCGCCGCCACCTCGCGGATGAGGCGTCCGACATCGTCCGGGCCGGCGGCGGGGGCAACGTCGGCCCCGAGCCGGACGAACTCCTTGAGGGTGAAGCATTTGACGCGAGCGGCCGGACGCTTGCGGGCCACCAGGTCGCGCTGTTCCGACGTCGCCGTCAGAACCAGCGCAGCTTGCTCGACCATCGGTCCGGTGAGCAGCCGGGCAATGTGGCCTGCGGGATCCCCACCCAACTGCCGTAACGCCATTGCCGCGGCCGCATCCATCGCCAGTCCTTCAGGGGCGTGCGTGCCACAGCTGCTGAAGTGGACCTCGGTCTCGGCCACCCGACTGCGGCTCGCCGCCAACCGCTCTGCCAGCGGCGAACGGTGCAGATTGCCCGTACAGACCATCAGAACCTCGACCGTCATACGCTCAGGCCGGCAGGCTGCGCATGATCCGCAGCGCGACCGACAGCGTCGCCAGGTCGACGGTCTCCCTCGACAGCGCTTCGGCGAAGGTGGTGCGTGCCCGCTCGACGCGCTCCGGATTCTGCCGGGCCCAGTCGGCCAGCCGATCGCTGGCAGAAAGCGTCTCGTCGGTGTTGATCAGTACTGAGGTGGTCACCGCCGCGAGCGCGGCGTACACGTCATGCCGCATCGCCGCGCGAGCCAGCGCCGACCACCGGTCATCGCGTGGAAGTCGGGTCACCGCGTAGAGGATGTCATCCACGCTGAGCCGCTCGGACATCGCGAAGTGCAGCTCGGCCACCTCTGCCGCCGATCGGTCGTTGGCCACTGCGATCTCGACCACGTCGAGCAGCAGGAAGGAGCTGAGCAGGCAGGAGATGCGGTGCGCCAACCCCGCTGGCAGTCCGTTGCCGACCAGGCGCTCCACCTCGGCGTTGAGGTTGTCACGCTCCCGACCACGCAGCAGCTCAGGCACCCGCGGGGTGAGCTCCGCGACGGTGTCCGCGTAGCGCTGAATCTCGGCTGCGACGTCGGTGATCGGGAACCGGACGTCCACCAGCCACCGGACTGCGCGATCGACCGTTCGGCGCACCTCCCGGTAGGCGACATGCTGGGAGTCGGTGGCCACGTCGTTGTCCAGTGTCTCGATCTCGGCCCAGATGCTTTCCAGACCGAACACCTCGCGAACCACCGTGTAGGCGCGGGCGACCTGCGCCGCGTCGACACCGGTCTCCTCCTGGGCGCGAAAGACGAACGAGATGCCGCCGCGGTTGACGAGGTCGTTGACCACGCAGGTGGTGATGATCTCGCGGTGCAGCGGGTGCGTGTCCAGATGGGCGTCGAAGCGGGACGCGATCGGCGCTGGGAAGTAGGACTGGAGCATGCCCCGGAACCACGGCTCGTCCGGCACGGTGGATTCCCGCAGTTGTTCGGTGAGGACGATCTTCACGTACGCAGCCAGCACCGCGAGTTCCGGCGAGCTGAGCCCCTCCCGAGCCGCCTCTCGGACAGCGAGTTCCTTGTCCGTCGGCAGGTACTCGATCTCGCGGTCGAGCTCGCCCGCCTTCTCCAGCTCCTTGATGAGTCGTCGATGTACCGAGAGCAGCGACCTGGCGCCATGCCTGGCAACGCCCAACAGCACGTTCTGCTCGTAGTTGTCACGCAGCACCAGGTTTGCGACCTGACCGGTCTGCTCGGCCAACAACTGGTTACGTGAACCTTCGGTCAGCTCACCAGCATGCACCGACCGGTCGAGCAGGATCTTGATGTTCACCTCGTGGTCGGAGGTGTCGACGCCGGCGGAGTTGTCGATGAAGTCGGTGTTGACCCGCCCGCCCGTCCCGGCGTACTCGATTTATAAAGACTGAGGACAAAGTT
>JBBQFE010000610.1:0-2166 GCA_038321605.1 Mycobacteriales bacterium
ATCAAGCGCACGCTGGTGGTCCAGCTGCTCGGGGCTCGGATCCTCTCGTCGCAATGCCACGAAATTACGGTACCGGCCCGGTCCACCGGGCTACTGCGCTCTCAGCACTGTGGCGAGGAGCAGGTTGGCGAGTTCAGGAGCCTCGACCGGACCCAGGCCGGATCAGACCGGTGGATGCTACTCCGTAGCCCTGGATGGCGATTCGACCTTCACCTGAACTGGTCGTGTCCTTCTACGCCCTTCCTCGCGAGATGAGACCGCTGTCTCGCGCCTGCCGTTGGAGTTCCTCGCGGAAGTCGGGGTGGGCGAGCGAGATCATCGCGTTGGCTCGCTCAGGCACGGACTTCCCTTTGAGGTTGACGATGCCGTACTCGGTGACCACGTACATCATGTCGCTGCGCGGGGCGGTGACAATGTTGCCCGGGGTCAGGTCCAGGACGACGCGGCTGCGTCGGATACCGGCGCGCTCGTAGGTAGAGGCCATGCAGATGAACGACTTCCCGCCCTTCGAGGCGTACGCGCCGCGGATGAACTGAAGCTGACCACCGGTGCCGCTGATGTGGCGGTGCCCGTCGGACTCGCTCGCGGCTTGGCCTTGGAGGTCCATCTGGGTTGTGTTGTTGATGGCCATCATCTGGTCGTTCTGCATGATCAGGTGCGGGAGGTTCGTCAACTCGACGGGCTGGCAGGAAATGTCGGGGTTGTCGTCGATGGCCTCGTAGGTCGACCGGGACCCGAACCCGAAGGTGCAGACGATCTTGCCGGGGTGCACGTTCTTGGCCGAGCCATTCACGACCCCTGCGTGGTAGAGGTCCATTATGCCGTCGGTCAACATCTCGGTGTGGACGCCGAGGTTGCGCACGCCGGAGCTGGCGAGCAGCGAGCACACGGCGTTGGGCATGGCGCCGATGCCGATCTGCAGGCAGGATCCGTTGTCGATCTCACTGGCGATCAGGCCGGCGACGGTGCGGTCGACGTCGGTCGGGGCCACGTTCGGCAGCTCGGTCACGGGGTGACCCTCGCCGTCGATGACGTAGTCGACCTGGCTCGTGTGGAGGCCGTTGGCGATGCCGTGCAGGTAGGGCAGCCCATCGTCGAGCTCGACGATGATGAGCTTCGCCCGCTCTGCGATGGCGCCGTGCCAGACGTTGCCAGCACTGAAGTTGAAGTACCCGTGCGCGTCGGGCGGCCGGGCCTTGATGACCATGACGTCAGTCGGATCGATGAAGCGCCGGTAGTAGTCGGGGATCTCGCCGAGGTTGCAGGGGATGTAGTCCTGCATCTCCGCGTCGCACAGCTTGCGGTCGTAACCGCCCAGGTGCCAGTTGGAGAACGAGATGTGCTGGCGCAACGGATCAGCTTCGAGGACCGCGCGCGGTCGAACGCTGAGGCAGGCTCGGATGTTGACGTCGTGAAGCTCGTGGAGCCGTGCCGCCAGCGCCCGGTCGAAGGCGTCGGGCTGGAGGATGAGGCCGCCGTAGTCCACCGAGTCACCGGATCGGATCAGGGCTGCCGCCGCCTCTGCGGTGATGTGCTGCGGTGATCGAGCGTAGGTTGTCCTCGCTTCCGGTGTCGCGGCCACGGCCAGGTTGGTGTCCATCTCGACTCCTTTTCGTCGCTGGCCGTAGCATCGGCCAGAGGCGTTACAGCGGCATGTCACCCGCGGCGTTTCATTGCCGGCCGCGCCGCGGTCGTTCGGAGCGAGGGGACTGTCGTGGGGTCTACGCGGGAGGCCGAGAGCGACGGTTCGGGCACCGAGGCCGACGCACCCAGAGCGGTGTCGTACGTTCGTGTCCTTGGCCCGGTCGGGTTCGTCACCGACGACAAGGTGGTGCCGATCCCCAGCTGGCCCCAACGCCGGCTTCTGGCCATGTTGGCGTTGGGCCTGGGGCATGTGCAGCGCACCGAACAGCTGCGCGATGCGCTGGATCTGTCGGCGGGGTCGCTCCGCACGACCGTGTCGCGTCTGCGAGCACGGATCGGTGACGACACGATCCACACCGATACCACCGGTTACCGTCTCACCTGTCCCGTGGACGCCGCGATGTTCGCTGAGTTCGTCACCAGCCGGCGCGACCACGGTGATCGCATGGTGACACTAGACACCGCGCTGGCGCTGTGGCGCGGCGATGCGCTCGACGAGTTCTGCCATGAGGCTTGGGCGGT
>JBBQFE010000611.1:0-2151 GCA_038321605.1 Mycobacteriales bacterium
CCACTCCCATCAGCGGCGTCAGCGGTTCGCCGAAGATGAGGGCCGACAATACGGCGGTGGCCGCGACGCCGACGGCGCTCCAGATTCCGTAGGCGACGCCAAGGGAAACTCCGAGCCGCAGTACCGCGGTGAGGAACCAGAAGGAGGCGGGGTAACCGACGGCGACCACTAGGTACAGTGCGGGTAGGTTCAGTGCGCCTTTGAGTGAAAGGGTAGCCGTGACCTCACTGACGATGGCGCCCCCGAGCAGCAGCCACTTGATCACGGCACGTCTGCCAACAACAGCGCCTGCGCAAGAGTGAACACGGCCGGCCGCTCTGCAGCCGACAGCGGGAAGATTCCGCTGGCCGGTTGCTCGACCAGGGCACTCATCAACGCCTTTTCAATCGGAAAGTAGTACGTCAAGCCTCTCTGCAACCTACCATCCGGGCGGCAGAGTGAAGTCGCTCCGAGGACGCCGCCCACCACTTTCAGGCCGAAGGTCCCTGTTCCTCGTGCCCGCACTCACGGATGCTGGACGACGGGTGTCGAGGCCGCCATCAACGGCACCCGCGGGCGCGGCCAGGGCACGCGAGCGAACGATGCGGGGGACGAGGACGTGCGAGGGATGAACGTGAGCGACAATCGGGATGACCTGACCGGCCCGAAGGTCGCGTCGGTGTGTGCGCGGAATCTCCACCGACCTTGACCGCCGCTACTGCGGTGCAGCCCGAGCGTGCCGTGTCGGCGATTTCGGCCGCCTCCGCCAGCGATGTCGCAACCGTACTCGATCAGTACGAAGTGTCCGTCCAGCAGGGACTCTCCGGCGCCGAGGTTGCCCTCCGGAGCGCTCGCTGGGGGCCGAATGCGGTGTCCTCGCACCGAGCCCGGATGGTGCCGGTGCTGCTGCATCAGCTCCGTTCGCCACTGCTGGCCCTGCTGATGGTCGCAGCGATCGCGTCGTATGCGGTCGGCGAGCGAAGTGACGCGGTGATCATCGGGGTCATCGTGGGGCTTTCTGTCGGACTTGGTTTCATCAATGAATTCAGGGCGGAGAAGGCGGCAGAGGCCCTGCACTCCCAGATCCACCACCAGGCCACGGTGACTCGGGACGGCAAGCGTCGGCGGGTGGACGTCACCGAGATCGTGCCGGGAGACCTGCTCGAGCTGCGCCTGGGCGACATCATCCCGGCCGACGTCCGACTCATCGAAACCTCGGCGCTGGAATGCGATGAGTCCGTGCTCACCGGCGAATCTGCCGCTGTTCCGAAGGACAGCGGCAAGGTTCAGGCTGGTACGGCGCTGGCGGACCTGACCGGCTGTGCCCTGATGGGCACCGTCGTGCGGGCGGGCAGCGGCCGTGGCGTGGTGGTCGCGATCGGAACCCAGACAGAATTCGGCAAGATCGCCGCGGGCCTGTCCACCCATCAACTCGAGACCGAATTCCAGGTAGGACTGCGGCGGTTCTCGATGCTGCTGGTCTATGTCGCCGGTTCGTTGACCACCGGCATCTTCATCGCGAATGTCGCCCTGCACAAGCCGATCATGGACGCGTTGCTGTTCTCGCTGGCCATAGCGGTGGGCATCACCCCGCAGCTACTGCCAGCGGTGGTGTCGACCAGCCTGGCGGCCGGCTCGAAGCGGATGAGCCGTCGTAAGGTGCTGGTCAAACGCTTGGTCTGCATCGAGGATCTGGGCAACGTGGATGTGCTCTTCACCGACAAGACCGGGACCCTGACGCTCGGGCGGATCGACTTCATGCGCTCGGTTCCCGTCGCCGGAGTGGATCCTCAGATCGTCCTTCGGTTCGGCCTGCTGGGTACCGAGAACGGCACCGTGGAATCGCCCGGAGTGGGTGGCAATCCGCTTGATCAGGCGCTCTGGGACTCGCCGGCCGCCGAGACCGAGCTGAGCGCGCTCGGGTCCTATGACCGGCTGGCGGCCCTCCCTTTCGACCATGACCGGCTGATGGTGTCGGTCCTTGTCCGTGACTCGGACCAGAACCTGTCACTGGTGACCAAGGGTGCGCCCGAGGCGGTGCTGCTGCGGTGCGCGGAGGTTCCTGCTGCTGCTCGCGAGGCGCTGGCAGCGGAGTTCGCTGCCGGCAACCGTGTCGTCGCAGTTGCCACCAGGTCGTTCGTCAGCGCTGGTGCCAGCGTGAACCCGCTGCGG
>JBBQFE010000612.1:0-2140 GCA_038321605.1 Mycobacteriales bacterium
CCAGGCCCTGCATGACACATTGTAATCACGCCTGCCCGGAGAAGCTCGAATCCGTGCGCCGGCAGGTGGGTCAGCCGGGTAGCCCGCCGACCTCCTGATCCCTTGGAAAACTACCTGGCCGAATGGGTCAGCGGCTTTCCGCGGCCGCCATCGCGGCGCCGACGATGCCGGCGTTGTTGAGCAGCAGCGCCGGCCTGACCGGCGTCTGCAGCTCCAGCAACGGGACCCAGCGGTCGGCGTCCTTGCTGACGCCACCACCGACGATGAACAGATCCGGTGAGAACAGCGCTTCGACGTGCGACATGTAGCGCTGCACCCTTCTGGCCCACTGCTTGTAGGACATTTTCTGCTTGTCCTTGACCGACGCCGCCGCACGGTCCTCCGCGTCGTGACCGTCGAGCTCCAGGTGCCCGAGTTCCGAGTTGGGGACGAGCTGACCATCCAGGAACAGCCCGCTTCCGATCCCGGTCCCGAAGGTCAACAGGATGACCACACCCTGCACGTCCCGCGCCGCGCCGAAGCGGACCTCGGCCAGGCCGGCAGCGTCCGCGTCGTTGAGCACGGTCACATCACGCCCGGTTGCCTTGGTGAAGACCGCATCGACGTCGGTGCCGATCCAGGAGGGATCGACGTTGGCCGCAGAACGGGCCACGCCGTTCTTGATCACAGCCGGAAAGGTTGCACCGACCAGGCCGTCCCACTTGGCCCTGGTCACCAACTCCAGCACCACCTCGGCGACGTTGTCAGGGGTCGACACCTCGGGAGTCGCGATCCGGACTCGCTGCGTCCGCAGCTCACCGGTTCGGGTGTCGACGATCGCGCCCTTGATGCCGCTACCGCCGATGTCGATCCCGAATGCCGCCTCCGGCGTGGTGCCGGCTTGTACTGATGCTGGCGCGGTCATCATTCCTCCGCTGACTAGTTTGATTGGCACAGACCATATCGGCCCAGGAAACGAACCGGGGGACCAGATGCCGAGTCATGCTCCGTCGACGTCGGATCCGACGTCTGCCGACGTACTGGATCTACAGGCTCTGGCCATCGAGTTGGCGGTTGCAGCGGGTGGCCTGATCACCGAGGGCCGCGCCGCCGGGTTCGAAGTCAGCACCAAGTCCTCGGCCACCGACATGGTCACCGAGGTGGACCGGTCCGTTGAGGCCTACCTCGTGGCCGAGCTCGTGCGGCGTCGGCCCGCGGACGGTGTGCTGGGCGAGGAGGCCGGCACGTCGGCCCCATCCACCTCAGGCGTCCGGTGGATCATCGACCCCATCGACGGCACGGTCAATTTCATGCTCGGACTACCTCAGTACGCAGTATCGATCGCTGCCGAGATCGACGGCGTGGTCGTAGCAGGCTGCGTTCACAATCCGACCTCGGGCGACACCTTCCACGCAGCTGCGGGTCACGGTGCGTTTCTGCGAGGGCGGCGCCTGGCCGGGCCGCGTGCGGTAGCCCTGGCCGAGGCCGTGGTCGCAACGGGGTTCGGCTACGACGCCCACCGGCGGGCGCGCCAGGGCAGGGTGGTCGGTGAGTTGCTTGGCCGAGTCGGCAACCTACGCAGACTCGGTTCCGCGGCGCTGGACCTGTGCGCGTTGGCTGCTGGCTGGGTGGACCTGTATTTCGAAGGCCCGCTGGGGGAGTGGGACTACGCGGCGGGCGCGCTGATCGCTGCGGAGTCCGGGGCGGTGCTATCGGGCCTGCACGGTCGACCGGCGGGGAGCTGGATGGTGGCAGGTGGACATCGCGACAACTGCGCCGAATTCTTCGCACTGCTGGAGGAGTTGGGCGCCGGCACGGCCTGCTGAGCGCCGATGCCGTTCGGTCAGTGATCGATGTGGATCAGGTGCACGGCTTCTGCGCCTTGGCGATGGCCGCCGTCACAGCCGCCTTGGACGCCACGCTCTTGAATGCCTTGCCCAGGGCCACATCGACCGTCGCATCGGGTCTGGAGATGGATACCAGCTTCGAGCCCGGCAGATAGAAGCTGAGCAATGTCGCGCCGCTCTGGCCCGTCTTGCCGAACCTGATCTCGGCAACGCCGGTCAGGGTGGAGGTGTCGCTGGTTCCCGACGACACGAAGCCGCGCGAGGTCAACTGGGTGGCGACCGAGGCTGCCAGACCGGTGGCACCGTTGCCGTTG
>JBBQFE010000613.1:0-2127 GCA_038321605.1 Mycobacteriales bacterium
GGGTTGAGCAGGATGCGCGCGCCCGCGCGTAGTTCGAGCTCTGTGGCGGTGATCATGACGGCACTTTCCGTGGGCGGTGAACGAGCGGATTCAGAAGAAGGTCCAGCTCAACGCGGAACAATGCTCGCCTTCATCTCGAACGTCCGATTCTCGGTTCAGAGCCGTTGCCGGCCATTTTGCATCTTGCGGTTAGGTACCCGCGCAGGGTCCAGATTACCGTACGGTGGCACCTTGCCCGACGCCTGCGACTGCCCACTGCCGCCGATTGGACGATGACCCGCATGCAGTACAACGACAATGCCCAACTGGATACCTCGGTGGTCGAGGACGCCCGCAGCTCCGGCGGTGGCGTCGGCCGGGGTGGACTGGCCGTCGGCGGTGGCGGGCTCGGGCTGGTCGGCCTGATCGTCGTGGTCCTGATCAATGTGCTCGGCGGTGGAGGCAGCACCACCGGCCTGCCCGGAGGCCTCGGTGGACTGAGTGGCGTCGGGACCGGCACGAACGTGAGTTCGGTGGACAACTCCCAGCTCGCCGGGTCCTGCAAGACCGGCAAGGACGCCAACAGCAACACCGACTGCGCCCTGGTCGCCGACATCGAATCCATCGAGGGGTACTGGACGCAGACCATGCCCAGCCTCAATGGGCAGTACGTCCACAGCCCCACCCGGTTCTTCCGGGGGCAGACCGACACCGGCTGCGGCTCGGCCACCTCCGGCGTCGGCCCGTTCTACTGCCCTGCGGACAAGAAGGTCTACATCGACCTCGCGTTCTTCGACGAACTCAAGACCCAATTCGGTGCCACCGGCGGACCGTTCGTCAACGCCTATGTGTTGGCGCACGAGTACGGCCACCACATTCAGGATCTGCTGGGAACCGAAGCGAAGATCAACCACACCGCAACCGGCGCGAAGTCGGACTCGGTCCGACTGGAACTGCAGGCCGACTGTTACGCCGGCGTCTGGGCCAACCACGCCACCACGGTCGCCTCGGCCAACGGGCAGCCGTTCATCCTCGATCTCACGCAGGCCGACATCAACGCCGCGCTGGACACCGCCGGCCGGATCGGTGACGACTGGATCCAGTCCCACCTGGGCGGCGGTGGCGTCGACCAGAGCAAGTTCACCCACGGCTCCTCGGCGCAGCGGCAGAAGTGGTTCGGCGCCGGCTACCAGACCGGCAAGCCCAGCGCGTGCGACACCTTCGGGGCGGCCAACCTCGGATGACCCCCGAGTGGTGCCGTCAGCCTCGCCGGATCGGCCGCAGCCTTCGTTCAGCCGGCACCTCGAGGTACCGGTAGCACAGCGCCGCCGCGAGTAGCGCGAGGGCGAGATCCACTCCGATCTGGAGGGGCCACCAGCCGTGGACCGGCGGAGACCAGCCGAGCAGTCGTCCCGCCAGCCACTGAACGGACCGAAGTACCAACTGGTGACACATGTAGAACGCGAAGGACCACTCACCCAGCCGGACCGCCCATGTGGTGGCCAGCAGGCCCGGTCGGCCACTGAGGTCGGACTGCGCGGCGGCGCAGATCAGCAGTACGAACGGCACGACGGTGAGCCAGCCCGCGATCACCACGATCGGGAAGCAGCCGGCCAGATACAGCGCGATCAGCGTCAGCAGTGCCGTGGGAGCTATGCCGGGCAGCCGCAGGCCACCCAGCCAGACAGCGGGCGTACCGGTGCTGGCCGCGCGCTCATCGGCGGCCGCCAGGTGCCGGGCGGCGAGCATGCCGAGCACGAACTCGGGCAGCCGCCCGAGTGGAATCACCGAAACCAGCCAGAAGGCAACCCGGACGGCGTCACCCACCGCGCCGCCGGTGACGAACCACAGGCCCAGTTGCCAGACCGCCAAGGTGAGCACGCAGCCGGCCATCAGCCACAGACGACTTCTCGCCCCGGTGCGCCGCACCAGCACGATCAGCACGGGGAACAGCGCGTAGAACAGCGCCTCGCAGGACAGCGACCAGGCGACCCCGTTCACGCCGAAGAAGACGGACTTGTCCGGGAACCAGGCCTGGGTGAGGGTGAAGGTTCCCACGAGCGGCCAGAATCGCGGCAGGGCGCCGAACACCGCCAGCGTCACCGGAATGCCCACAGCCCAGGTGAGAAGGTGGGTCGGCACGATCCG
>JBBQFE010000614.1:0-2114 GCA_038321605.1 Mycobacteriales bacterium
GGCTTCGACGCCTGCTCGGAGGCGCTGCGCAACAACCGGGTGTATTCCAGCATGATTCCCGGCGCGACGGCCGAGCAGCAGGAGCGGGAGCGACTCGTACTCATCAACACCGACCAACCCCGGCACACCCGGCTGCGCGGGATGCTCAACAAGACGATGACCCCGCGTCGAACCGCTGCCCTGGAGCCGTGGATCCGCACGCTCGTCCGCCGCCTGATCGACGAAGCCGGCGAGGGCGAGGTGGACGTGGTGCGAGCACTGGCCGAGCCGTTGCCCATCCTGGTGATCGCATCCTTGATCGGGGTACCCCAGGCCGACCTGGCTCAGTTCAAGGAGTGGTCCGACGCCATGGTCGCCCTGCCGACACCAGAGACCATCGAGGCGAACCGGGCCAAGACGGTGGCCATGCACGAGTACATCGCAGAGATGCTGACCGTACGTCGCGCTAGCCCCACCGATGACTTCATGAGCACCCTGATCGCCGCCGGTGGCGAGGACAACCCCCTGCAGGACTGGGAGATCACCAGCTTCTGCGTGCTGTTGCTGCTGGCCGGCAACGAGACCACCCGCAACCTGGTCAGCTGTCTGCTGAACGTTGCGGCCGACCGACCCGAGCTCTGGCACGCTCTGGACAACAATCGCTCGCTGATCCCCGGCGCGATCGAGGAATCGCTGCGCTTCGACAGTCCGGTGCAGATTCTCAATCGGTGGACGACCGAGGCGACCACCCTGGGTGGCCATCACTTGCCGGCCGGCGCCAACGTCGCGGTGGCCTACGCCGCGGGAAATCGCGACCCGCTCAGCTTCACCGCTCCCGACGACTTCCGGCCGGATCGCCCCGCCAACAAGCACCTGGCGTTCGGCTTGGGCATCCACTTCTGCCTCGGGGCACCGTTGGCCCGTATGGAAGCTGCCATCGTCATCGAGGAGTTGCTCGATCGTCATCAGAGCATCGGACGAGCCCGTCCAGCCGAGTTCCAGCACATGTCTCGGGTGATTCGCGGCTTGACCTCTTTACCCCTGGAATTCAGCGGTCGCTGACGACGATGGCCAAACCCAAACTCGACGTGCAGATGTCCGCGATCGAATACCCTTTCATCGACGGCTTCCGATCCCGCATCAATGGAGACGGGTTCTTTCCGGCCATCGATCCGGCTACCGAACGTGTGCTGACCCAAGTCGTGCAATCCGGCGACCAGCACATCCAAGATGCGGTCGAGTCGGCTACCACCGCTCAGCGGCGCTGGATGGCACTGAGCTCTGACGCTCGTGCGCAGGCGCTGTGGCGATGGGGTGAACTCATCCTGCAGTCCGCCGAGGAACTGGCCACCCTGGACACGCTGGACATCGGGCGGCCGATTCGCGACACCAGCACCGATCCGATGACGGCCGCCCGCGCCGCCCGTTACTGGGCCGGCATGACCGAACAGATCCGAGGTGAGCAGCTGCCTACCGCCAATGGTCATCTGACCTACACAGTCCGGGAACCGATCGGCGTCGTCGCGATCATCCTGCCCTGGAACGGTCCGATGGTGAGCATGCTCAATCGGGTCGCGCCGGCGCTGGCCTGTGGCAACGGCGTGGTCCTGAAGCCCTCGGAAGGATCATCCATCTCCGCGGGACGCCTTGCCGAAATAGCCATCGAGGCCGGCATTCCACCCGGTCTGCTGAACGTCCTGACCGGCGACGGACGCGTCGGCTCGGCCCTGGTCGAACATCCCGGGGTTCACGCGATCTCCTTCACCGGCAGCGTAGCGGTCGGTCGAGAGATCGCGCGGGCCGCGGCCGGGACGTTCAAGAGCGTCACGCTGGAGATGGGGGGCAAGTCGCCGACCATCGTATTCGCCGACGCCGACCTGACCGAGGCGGTGCAGGCGTCGACCTGGGGCGTCTTCGCCAACTCCGGCCAGGTGTGTTGCGCCTCGACCCGGCTGCTGGTGCAACGTTCGGTGAGCACCGCGGTGAGCGAGGCCCATCAGCGTGCCACATTTCGGCCCCGTCGCCCGTGCGGTCGTCCCCTCCACCCGCGACAGCGACTCACCCGACAGGCTTGCCGCACCACCGGCCTCAGCCCCGGAGCGGGATCAAGGCCAAGGCGGCCCATTGGTCACTCA
>JBBQFE010000615.1:0-2102 GCA_038321605.1 Mycobacteriales bacterium
AAGATCGGCACCACCATGAACAGCGTATACAGGTGCACCAGCGCCAACACGACCGCAAAGTCGGAGAACAGCAGCACGTCCAGCGGCTTCTGGATTAGGTGCAGCCTGAGCAGCGCCGAGTTGGCCAGCCCGTTGCGGCCCAGGAACGGCACCCAGGAGATCATCCGGATGATGTTCGAGGTCCAGAACGGGATGGTGCAAAGCAGGAACAACGCCGTCTGGAGGGTCGCGCTGCGGACGTGGAACGCCAGAAAGTAGGCGACCCAAAAGCCGACCGCGAAGGTGATCGCCAACGTGATCGCGGCGAACCGGATGGTGCTCAGGTAGGTGCGCCACGTCACCGACGACCCCAGCACCTCGCGGTAGTTGTCCCAAATGAACGCCGGGAAGATCCGCACGCTGTCGTAGTCCCAGAAGCTGACCACGACCAGCATCGCCAGCGGGACCACCAGGAAGGCAAGCAGCACCGCAGTGAGCGGTGCCGCCTGGATAAATGGAAGCGCCCGCGTCACGCGGCGATGAACTCGTTCCACTTCTGGACCATGTAGCGGTCCTCGGTCATCACCGAGTTCCAGCACGCGACGCGGCCCATCCGGTCCTCGAACGCGCCGCCGTCGCGCACGGCACCGGCCTTTTCCATCACCTTGCCCTCGGGGCTCTTGATGTCGGCGACCGCCGCCTTGCCCTGCATCCAGTAGCCCCACTCGTCCGGGCTCATGTTCTGTTGGGCGGTGGTCGGCACAGCGCTGTAGTAACCCTGCCGGTTCAGGTACGCGCCGACCCAGCCGGACAGGTACCAGTTGATGTACTCGTATGCCGCGTCGAGCTCGATGCCTTTGAGGTGCTTGGCCAGTCCCAGCCCGCCACCCCAGGCACGATACCCCTCGGCCAGCGGCTGGTAGGTGCAGGCGATGCCCTTGCTGCGGACGGCGGCGACGGCGGGGGACCACATCGACTGGATGATCACCTCGCCCGACGACATCAGGTTCACGCTCTCGTCGAAGCTCTTCCAGAACGCGCGGAACTGGCCGGAGCGCTTGGTCTCGATCAGGAAGGCGATGGTCTTGTCGATCTCGTCGCGGGTCATGTTGCCCTTGTCGCCGTATTTCACGGTGCCGAGCGACTCCATCACCATCGCGGCGTCCATGATGCCGATGCCGGGAATGTTCAGGATCGACGCCTTGCCCTTGAACGCCGGGTCGACGAGGTCTTTCCAGTGGGTGATCGGCCGGCCGACCAGGTCGGGGCGGATGCCGAGCGTGTCGGCGTTATAGATGGTCGGGATCAGCGTCATGTAGCCGGTCGGACCGCTCGCGAACTTGGTCGAGTCCGGGGTTTCGACGAAACCCACCGTGTGCGGCGCGGTGCCCTGGGCGATGGTGCTCTCGGGCGTCAACTTGCCGGTGATAAAGATGGGTGTGATCTTGTCGTAGTTCTTGATCCGCTTGACCTCCATCGGCTGCATCACGCCGGTCGGATAGATTTTCTTGCATAGAAAGTATTCGATGTCGGCCACGTCGTAGGAGCGCGGCTGGGTCACCGCCTTCTGCGCCACCGCGTCGGTGTCGAGTGCCGTCATCGCCAGGGTAAAGCCGAGATCCGCCTTTACCTTGTCGGCTACGTCGTTAAGGTTCGACACGCCGGTGCCGAACTGGCGCAGGGTGATGTTCTTAATGTTCTGCGCCCAGATGGTCGGGAACCCGGTAATGGCCCCGGACCCCACGGCAACGCCGGCGGTGGCCCCTACGGTCTTCAGCAGTGTGCGGCGGGTGGTTGTCATCGGCTGTCTCCTGGGTGAAGGGGGTGCGCGTCCTCGGGCAACCAGGTGAGGGCGCTTGCCTCGCCGGCCGCCACGGGGTTGGCGAAAAACACGTGGTCGGGGAGCATGGCCACCGCCGGGCCGTGGTCGGTGTCGAGAGCCACGCGGACCAGCGCGCCCTGGTATTCGACGGTGGCGACCCGGCCGGGAAAACCGGGGTTGCCGACGCCGAGCCGGCACCGGTCGGCGCGCACCGCGACGAGGCCGTTGCCCGCCGGCAGCACGTTGTGCCCACCGATGACGCGGGCCACGAACGGGTCGGTGGGGTGGTCGAACACCTCGC
>JBBQFE010000616.1:0-2102 GCA_038321605.1 Mycobacteriales bacterium
GTTACTTCGCGGCGCTGCTTGCGCTGCTCATCGTCCTGTACGGGATCCTGTTCTGGCCCGGCCAGCCGCGGACGCCGAAACTGGGTCTGGACCTGGAGGGCGGCACCCAGGTCATCCTGAAGGCCGACGCCAACGGTAAGACGCCCAGCAAGTCGGCGATGAACACCGCCCGGCAGATCATCGACGACCGGGTCAACGGCCTCGGTGTCTCCTCGGCCGAGGTCGCGATCCAGGGCAACGACCGGATCATCGTCTCGGTGCCCGGCAAGAACGGCGACGCTGTCAAGAACATCGGCAACTCGTTCCTGCTGCAGTTCCGTCCGGAGATCATCGCGCCCATCTCGGCAGCCCCCGCCACCACGACGGTGCCGTCCGGCTCGAGCACGGCGTCCGCCACCCCGACCGCGAGTGGCTCGGCGAATGCCACCGCCAAGCCAACCGGCAGCGGAGCCACGGCAGCCACCACCTCGCCGTCGCCGCGCGGACGGGTGGTTCCCAACCTGGCCGGCAGCGCCACCCCGTCCTCACCGGTCGCGACCCCGAGCAGCACTCCCGCGGCCACCCCGACAGCCAGCAACGGTGCGAGCCCGTCGACCAGCGGCACGGCCACCAGCACGGGCACCCAGGTCGTGGACCAGTGGAAGACCCTGGGCTTCGCCCCGCCGAAGGACGCCACCGCCTACAAGGCCCTGACCACCGCCCAGCAGACGTCCGTGCAGACCGTGCTGGCCGCCTGGGACTGCTCGAACAAGAACCTGCGCCCGCTGGACCAGGTCGACAAGCCGCTGGTCTCGTGCAGTCAGGACGGCACGGCCAAGTACCTGCTCGGTGCGGTCATCGTCGAGGGCAAGCAGATCAAGTCGGCCAACGCGGTCGCGCCAGGCTCCAACGGGACGAACTTCGAGTGGTCCATCAGCCTGAGCCTGAAGACCACCGGTCAGCAGCAGTGGGCGTCCTACACCTCCAAGCACAACGAGCAGTCCAACGCCGGCGACATCGCGAACACGGTGGCCTACACCCTCGACAGCGACGTCATCCAGGCAGCGACCATCTCCACCACCATCACCGGCGACACCTCGATCAGCGGTTCGTTCACCCAGACCACCGCCAACGACTTCGCCAACTCGCTCAAGTACGGCGCGCTGCCACTGAACTTCTCCACCCTGAACAACACCACTGTGTCGGCGACCCTGGGCACCGAACAGCTCAAGGCGGGCCTGCTGGCCGGCGGCATCGGGCTGCTGCTGGTGGTCATCTACTCGATGATCTACTACCGCGCGCTGGGCCTGGTGACCATCGCCTCGCTGGTGGTCTCCGGTGGCCTGACGTACGCGATGCTCGTCATCCTCGGTAAGCAGATCGGCTTCACCCTCACCCTGGCCGGAATCGCCGGGTTCATCGTGGCGGTGGGTATCACCGCGGACTCGTTCGTCGTGTTCTTCGAACGCATCAAGGACGAGGTGCACGAGGGCCGATCCTCCCGGGTGGCAATCCCGCGGGCGTGGGTCCGTTCCCGGCGGACGATCCTGTCGGCCGACTTCGTCTCCTTCCTCGCCGCGGTGACGCTGTACTACTTCGCCGCCGGTGAGGTGAAGGGCTTCGCGTTCACCCTCGGGCTTTCCACGGTGCTCGACCTGGTGGTCGTGTTCCTGTTCACGCATCCGCTCGTGTCGCTGTTCTCGCGGAGTGCGGCCTTCGGCTCCGCCCGGTTCACCGGTCTGAACCACGTCCGGGTCGGCGGCGTCGCCTCGTACCGCAGTTCGCAGAAGAGTCCGCGTTCGGCCGCCCGATCCGCCGCCCTGGCCGAGTCCGTCGAGTCCGACTACGCCGTGTACGACGGGCTGGTCGAATCCGAGCCGGACGACCCGTCGACGGTCGATGCCGGTCCGGTGCCGCCCGCTGATGAGCCCACCTCGCCACCTGAGTCGGCAGCAACCTTCGAGCCCGGGCCGACCCGCGCCGGCTCGGCGACCGCCGGTTCGGCGGCGGGATCCACCGCTGCCGAACGCGCCGCGGCCCGGCGGGCAGCCCAACGGGAACGCGACAGCGCGAGCAAGAAGGAGAACCGCTGATGAGCAT
Source organism: Mycobacteriales bacterium (assembly GCA_038321605.1). Lineage (GTDB taxonomy): Bacteria > Actinomycetota > Actinomycetes > Mycobacteriales > Jatrophihabitantaceae > Jatrophihabitans_A. Next base: position 2,080 of record JBBQFE010000616.1, read on the forward strand.
GTTCACCAAGCTCTATCGGGGCG
>JBBQFE010000617.1:0-2100 GCA_038321605.1 Mycobacteriales bacterium
GCAGGCGCAGCGTTCGTGCCTGCGGATCGGGACCGACCGCAGGCGAATGACGAGGTCGCCGATGAGCATTGGGACATCGTGGTCGACGTCTCCCGACAGCCTGGTCAGGTCCGGCGAGCGGCGGCGGCCCTGGTTGATCGCAGCACTTCGTTCGTCTTCGTGTCGTCTGGCAATGTCTATGCCGACCACCGCTCACCGGGACAAGACGAGACAGCGGCCCTGCTTCCGCCGCTGGCTGGCGACGTCATGGAGAGCATGGAAACGTACGGCGAGGCCAAGGTCGCCTGCGAGCAGCACGTTGTGGATGCCTACGGCCCCGACCGCACAATCATCGCTCGAGTCGGACTCATCGGCGGCCCGGGGGATATCTTCGACCGCACCGGGTATTGGCCGCTGCGCTTTGCCCGGCCCGCTGGTGCGGACGGCAGCGTCCTGGTGCCAGATGCGCCGGGAGAGTACGCGCAGGTCATCGATGTTCGTGATCTGGCTCGATGGATCGTCGAGTCCGGCAGTCGCGGCGACCACGGCGTCTACAACGCGACTGGCGAGACGATGCCGCTGGCACAACATCTGGAGGTGGCGCGTACCGTAGCCGGTCATACGGGAGCTGTTGTCGCGGCGGCGCCAGAGTGGTTGCTAGTGTCCCGCACCGGAAGTAGCTTGTACTTTCGGTCGGCGTAGAACGTCGGCAGGCGTCTTCACCCAGGCGAAGGGATGCTTGCGCTCGTCCCAGGTGTCGAGGAAGCGCTTGATCGCGTCCGTCAGGCCGCGCACGCTGCGAAAGACGCCGCGTTCGATAGCTTGGCGGTGGAGGATCGAGAACCATGTCTCCACCTGGTTCATCCAACTGGCGCTGGTCGGGGTGAAGTGCAGATGGAAGCGAGGGTTGTCGAGCAGCCACTGCTTCACCACTGGGTGTTTGTGGGTGCGGTAGTTGTCGAGCACCAGGTGAATCTCGATGTCGGGGTAGCGCTCGGCGATCACCTTGAGAAACGCGAGGAACTCCTGGTGGCGATGTCGGGCGTACACCCGTCCAGTCACTGTTCCGGTCGCAACATCGAAGGCAGCGAACAGCGTTGCAGTGCCGTGGCGGACGTAGTCGTGCGTCCGGCGCTCGGGCTGTCCCGGACGCATCGGCAGCAGCGGCTGGGTACGGTCGAGTGCTTGGATCTGGCTCTTCTCGTCAACACAGAGGACCAGCGCGTGCTCGGGCGGATGTAGGTAGAGGCCGATTACATCGGTCACCTTGGCCTCGAGTTCGGGGTCGGTGCTGTACTTGAAGCCTCGGGTCCGATGCGGTTGGAGGCCGCGCTCCTGCCACACGCGATGCACGGTGGTGGCACCGACGCCGAGTTTCTCTGCGACCAGACGCGTGCTCCAGTGCGTGATGCCGCGCGGTGGTTTGCCAAGAGTGAGACTGATGATCTTGGCGGCGACGTCGTCACCATGAACCTTGGGCCGGCCGCGTCCGGGCTTGTCGACCTCCAACGCGGCGACGCCACCGGATTGATAGCGCTCGCGCCAGAGTTGGACAGTGGGCTGGGATGTCCCCAGCCGTTGGGCGATCTGCCGATTGGCGACCCCCTCGGCGGCGAGCAGCACGATCCGCGCGCGCAGAACGAGTCGCTGGGGCAGCGCGCGGCTGCGCGACCACGTGGTCAGGATGCTGTGATCGTCGGCGGCAACTTTGAGCGGTGGGACAGGGCGATTGGCCATGCCAGCAAGCATGATGGCATCCCGGCCTATGTGCAAGCTATTTCAGGAGCACCGCACTAGCGCACCATGTCCAACCGTGGATGGGGGAGCGCTCGTTGCCACTCTGGGTTGCCGATCCTGACTGGGCGGGCTTCAGCGCCAGGGACAGCAGCAAGGCGCGGGCGGCGGGGCTGCAGACCCGAGCCCTGGCAGAGACGCTCACTGATGGCCTGATGTGGGAGACCACGCGAAACGCGCCCCCGCCGCGCAGGGCCGGCCTGTCCGATCACGACGAACGGTCGCTGCTGCAAGAGCTCGCGAGAAAGCTGACACCCCGCCCGCGGCCGTCTCTGCATTTTTCAGCCATGTTTGGCCGGTACGGTGGCCATTTGGGCCCAAGCCCGG